>CAYNMY010000087.1:0-7728 GCA_964398275.1 uncultured Armatimonadia bacterium
TGAACGGCACAAAACGGTAGGAGCGACATTCTTGTCGCGACGAGCCAGTGGACAGTGGATAGTGAACAGCGGTGGCCTCACCCCCGGCCCCTCTCCTTGCAGTAGAGGGGAGAGAGTCAGCCGGGGCGATTGAACTCGCTGGCGATGTCATATATAATGTGATCAGGAGACCGGGCCGACTATCTTGGCGCGGTGCTGGACCTGGCAGACTGTATGCTCACTGACATTGATACCACAATCGAGCGGGTTAGCGAATACTGGCCGGAGGCGGATACGGCGATGCTGCGGCGGGCCTATGAGTTTGCCGCCAAAGCCCACGAGGGCCAGAAGCGGCTGACCGGCGATCCGTACATCAGTCATCCGGTGGCGGTGGCTGATATCCTCGCCGAGATTCAGGCCGATCCGGCCAGCATTGCCGCGGCGCTGCTGCATGACACCATCGAAGATACCAGTATTGCGATCGAGGATATCCAGGCCGAGTTCGGCGACCAGATCGCGCACCTCGTCGAGGGCGTCACCAAGCTGACTCAGCTTGACTTCTCCAGCCGCCAGGAGCAGCAGGCGCTGAATCTGCGCAAGATGTTCCTGGCTATGGCCGACGATATCCGGGTGATTATGATCAAGCTGGCCGACCGGCTGCATAACATGCGAACCCTGGAGCCGCTGGCGCCCCCCGACCAGGAGCGTAACGCCCTGGAGACGCTGCACATCTTCGCGCCGATTGCTCACCGGCTGGGGATCTGGCGGATCAAGTGGGCGCTGGAAGATCAGGCGCTCAAGTACCTGGAGCATGACGCGTACTTCGATATCGTCGAGAAGCTGGGCCAGACGCGGGAGGCTCGGCTGGCGCAGCTCGAGTCGGCCCGCCAGGAGTTGGAGGATGCGCTGAAAGACGCCGACGTAAAGGCCTCGGTGCGGGGGCGGGCCAAGCATATCTACAGCATCCATACCAAGATGAAGGAGCAGCAGATTGATTTCGGGCAGATCGCCGACCTGATGGCGCTGCGGGTGATTACCGATAGCGTTGACCAGTGCTACGCGGCACTGGGCGTGGTCCACTCAACCTGGATGCCGGTGCCGGGGATGTTCACCGATTATATCGCCAAGCCCAAGTCTAACGACTACCAGGCGCTGCATACCAAAGTCTTCGGGCCGGACAAGCAGCCGATGGAGGTGCAGATGCGTACCAGGGATATGCACCGGCGCGCCGAGTATGGCGTGGCCGCGCACTGGCGCTACAAGGAAGGGCGGACTGACCCGCAGGCTGACCAGCAGATCTCCTGGGTGCGGCAGGTGCTGGACCTGGAAACCGACCTCGAAGAGCACCACGAGTTCCTCGAACTGCTCCAGCTTGACCTGTTCCAGGATCAGGTGTTCGTCTTTACGCCCGGCGGTGACGTAATTGACCTGCCGCGCAGCGCAGGCCCGATTGACTTTGCCTATCGGATCCACACCGAGGTCGGGCATCACTGCACCGGTGCGCGGGTCAACGGCAAGCTGGTGCCACTGGATTATGAGTTCCAGAACGGGGACATCGCCGAGATCATCACCTCGCCCAACGCGCGGCCCAGCCGGGACTGGCTGGGGCTTATCAAGAGCAGTCGCGCCAAGGCTAAAGTGCGCAAGTTCCTGCGCCAGCAGTCCGAGCAGGAGAATATCCAGATCGGGCGCCAGGAACTGGCGCGGGCCTTCGCCAAGGCCAGGGAGTTGGCTGGCCAGAGTCCCAACGAAGAAGTGCTGACGCCAGTGGCCGAGCATCTGGACTATCCCAGTGCCGATAGCCTGCTGGCGGCCGTCGGCTACGGGGAGGTGGAGCCGGACACGGTTGTTGATCACCTCGTGGAGGGACTCGATCGGCGCCCGCTAACGCTCAGCGAAGAGGTGCAACTGGCCCTGCCGGAGGTGGCTGAACCGCGGGCGACCGGCGAAGGGATGTTGGTCTCGGTCGAAGGGATCCGCGGCGTGCACTCGCGCCTGGCGAAGTGCTGTAATCCGCTGCCGGGTGACGATATCACCGGCTATATCACCCGCGGCACCGGAATGAGCGTGCATCGCAGCGCCTGCAAGAACCTCCAGTACCTGCTCAGCAAAGAGCCGGAGCGGATCGTTGACCTCGACTGGGCGACTGGCGACCGTGAGGCGAAATTCCGGGCCAGCATCGAAATCCTGGCGTCCGATCGCGTGGGGCTGCTCTCGCACATAACCGCCATCGTCAGCGATTGTGACATCAATATCGCCGCGGCGCAGGTCAATGCCGAGGGGCGTGAATTCGCCCGCCTGCTGCTGACGCTGGATATCAGCAACCGCGAAGACCTCGATCGCTTGATAGACCGGCTCAGCAAGCTCATTGATGTCATCAGCGTCCGGCCAATCCCCCTCGCCAGTGCTTCGTAAGAGCGGCTGCGCCCCCCTCCAGCAACTTTCGCCCCGCTTGTTGTTCTAAATGCTAAGATGTATCGGTGTGACGGGCGTCTTGTCCGGTGGTCTCAGGGACAGGCGAGACGCCTGTCCTACCGACCAAGATGACAGACAGGCGAGACGCCTGTCCTACCGGTAGTATGGCTAGCGTCCAGAGAAGATTCTGAGTGCCAAGGAGTTGCTGCGGTGCAAGTTCCCTTGATGAATCTTAAGGCTGAGTACGAGGCGCTCAAGCCTGAAATTATCGAGGCAATTGACGAGGCAATCAGCTCGATGCAGCTCTTCCTGGGGCCCAACGTCCAGGCCCTGGAGCAAGAATGGGCGGAGCTGTGTCAAGTGGAGCACGCCATCGGCGTGGGCAGCGGGACCGATGCGCTGATCATTGCGTTGAAGGCAATGGACATCGGGGCGGGCGACGAGGTCATCACCGTCGGCTGGACGTTCATCGCGACCATCGAAGCTATCGTCCTGGTCGGGGCGCAGCCGGTCCTGGTGGACATCGAGCCTGACTACTTCTGCCTTAACCCCGAGCTGTTAGAGGAAGCTATTACCCCGCGCACGCGCGCGATCATTCCCGTCCATATCTACGGTCATCCGGCCGATATGGATGCAATCAACGAGGTGGCTGAGGCGCATAATCTCATGGTGATCGAAGACAGTGCCCAGGCGCACCTGGCCAGGTATCGGGGTCGTCCGGTCGGCAGCCTGGCGGAGTGCGGCATCTTCAGCTTCTATATGAGTAAGAACCTCGCTGGTTACGGCGAGGGCGGGATGATCACCACCGCCGACGACGAGCTGGCTGAGAAGATTCGCCTGCTGCGCAACCACGGCTATACCTCCAAGTACGAGCACGCGCTGATCGGATTCAACAGCCGACTCGACGAGCTCCAGGCGGCGGTTCTGCGCGTGAAGCTGAAGCGGCTGGAGTGGGGCAACCAGCGGCGGCGCGAGCAGGCGGCGGTGTACGATGAGCTGCTGGCCGACCTGCCGATTGCGCTGCCCGCGGTCGCGCCCCACGCCACGCACGCCTATCACCTCTACACCATTCGGACTTCCCAGCGGGATGCCCTGGCTGCCCACCTCGAAGCGCACGAGATCGGCTTTGCTACGCACTATCGCTACCCCGCCCATACGCAGCCGGCCTGCCGCCCGTACGGCCTGCACCGGGCTAACTTGCCCGAGACCGAGAAGGCCGCCGGCGAAGTCCTCCAATTGCCCCTGCACCCCTACCTATCCGACGAGCAGATTCAGTACGTAGCCCAGACCGTGCGCAAATTCTTTGGCTGAGGTAGTAATATCGTGGCTGCTTCGTAGGAGCGATATCTTGTCCGCCGTAGCATTGCGCGTGCGGATCCTGCCTTCGCCGGCACCCTATTCTGCACCAGCGAGCCATTTGGCTATTGACACGATTAGTTCCCGTTCCGGGCATTCGGGATACAGACGGCGCGACTGCCACTTGGTCAGGCGCGGGTCCCCTACCTCCGAGAGCGGCTTCCCGTAGTATATGTTGAGCTGATTGGGATGTGGGTAAAAAGAACCCGAGAAAATAACCAACCCTTCTCCGTACTTTCCCACAACGTAGACCGGGTTATCCTGGCGGTCGCGAATGAGCACACTGCCGTCTGGGCCAGTCTGGAAAATATAGTGCTCTGGGAAAAGCGGTTGGAAAATTGTACCCGGTGTCAGATTGCCCAGAGCCTTGTGCTGGCTGACTACCTCAAGCTCCCCTTTGAGAGTAGGCTTCCCATCTGCGGTCACCTGCTTGGCGATCTCAGGGAAAGGGCTCTTCGGAAACCAGCTCATATCGTGGCATAGCAGCAGACTCCCCCCGTTGGCCACATACCGGCGGAGCTGATTGACAATTACCTCGGGGTCATTAGGTCCACCGTTGAAGTTCTGCAGCGCCACTACGTCGAAGTTCTCCAGAAAACGCGCATCGAGCTGGTATTGCTCCCACATTCGTAGTATCTCAAAGTTGGCCTCTTTAGCCAAGATGTCATGGATATTACCTGGAACGCCGTCCTCAGCGAGTTGGTAGTGATCTGGGCGACGGGCCTTGCGGGTGTATTCTACTGGGGTCCGCCGTGGTTCCTCCCAGAACGCCCAGTGCTTCTGCATTGTAGCCCGGTTACCGCGTCGGAACCAGCGGAAGTACTCCTTGTGCTCTCCGTCATACCTGGGATAGTTACCAGCGTAGAAGACCCAGTATCCATCCATAACCTGAGAAATCATATTGGCGCTTTTGCCAAAGTGCTCGGCATCGCCCCGTCCACCTCCAGCGTACAGCCCATTCAGGAAGACAAATGGCACGCCCAGCCCTCGGGCCCACTGCATCGTTTCTTCCAGTTGCTGCTTGCGCGACTGCAGGGCATGCTGGAATGACTCGAAGTTGGCGCGAGCGCCATAGCTACCCCTGTCGCCGAAGATCACCGGCGCCTGTTGAGTTGACCATTCCGGATAACAGGCGTCCTGCTCGAACTTCGATCCCGGAATAGGATAGAGACAGAATTGGAAGTTGGGATTGATCTCATCTACCTGCGAACGAAGCCGGCGGCATCTGTCCCGCCAGTGGTTTACCTGGAAGGCTTCGAACTTATCGTAGAGATTCTGCTTCTGGAGCCATGTTTTGCGCTCAGTTGGCTTCAGGTCGGGTAGCTGGATTTGCTGGCTGCCGGCAAATTTCTCCATAATCTCCTGGTCGTAAGATAGCGAAAAGGCATCCCCGAACTTGGGGCGCTGATAGACCTCGTAGTCCAGAAATACGCCAATTAGATGGGGATGTTCCGCACTGATTTTGGCATAATCGAGGATGCGGTCGGTGAACCAATTCCAGTGCTCATCGGAATTGGGACTGTACATATTCGACACATGGCCATTAGGCCAGACGTAGTGGGCGCGCTCGGGTGCGCCGCTGGCGGATTTGTATCCGCACATCCATACCATATGATAGATGCCGTACTTCTCCGCCAGGTCCGCCACGCGGGCGACCTCATCGAGATCATTACGTGAGGCCATCTGGCAGTATACGTTGAATTTGGCCTCGGCTGCCTTACGCACTGCAGTTGTGTGATCAGTTGCGTGGACAATGATATTGTCCACCAATACGCGCATCTTCTCACCGCGCCCGAGATCCTGCTGCGCAGCCTGGGCCAGCGGGGTGGAGATGATCAGCACAGAAGCCAGTCCAACAAGTCTAATTACATCTATCGTGTCCCACAATGTTATCACCTTGCTTACTTAATGGAGACTGTTATAAAAGTTGCCTTCTTAGTATAGTAGGTGTGGGCTTGTTGTCAAGTAACACCTGTGATAGAAGGACAGGTGCACAATACTTGCCGGAGACCGAACAGGCCGCCGGCGAGGTCCTCCAACTCCCCCTACACCCCTACCTATCCGACGAGCAGATTGAGTACGTCGCCGCGACCGTGCGTGAGTTCTTTGGGTGAGGGCCGGGCTATGGGGGAACTGCAGGTCCGTCCGGAGCACCTCGGTGCGGACAGAAAGCTGGGAAACCACGCCGAGTTGTCAATCCGGTGCCCTGTGAGGCAGCCGTATCTGCCGGAGTCATAGTGCTCAACTCAATGCCTTCGCCATTCCCGCGATAGTGGCTTTCTTCCTGTGGTGATAGGGGGGCCTCATTGACCATATCGCTCCATAGCAGTTGCCTCAAATCATCCCGAAGTTCCCCGATTTCCAGTACCAGAACCCCGACCATCAGGATGATGAGGTGTACGATTATGAAGATCCTAATCAATGTGAGTTCAATAGGAGTTTTCTGCATAATCTCTATGCCTCCTGTTACGGGTGCCCAGCGCTCTCTGGTTTCTTGGGGAGGCCAGTGGCAGACGAGTGCCGGAAGATTCTCGATAAGATATCGCGAAATAAGGACGGCACATACAATTTACCCCAGTAATTTCTCACGATTACTAATTCAAGCTAAGCCTTGGGGCAAAACCCCCTCGATTGTTGGGCAAGGCGAGGTTTGGGTCTCGCCCGTCGAGGATTTCTGGTTTTCTGTTTCCCTCAAGTTCTGGCGAAAAAAAACGTATATATAGGTTTCCTGTCCTACAATAGTATTACGGCACATCACTGTAACTACTTGAGTTTGCAGTTCTTCGCGCAGCTGGACAGAGCATTGCAGAATGCTTGCCCGTGATTACTCAAGGGGTGGTTCAGGCTGTGCTGGAGGCGTCAGGGCAGGGCCAGGGAGGATAGAGGATACAGGGAGGATAATAGAATCCGGTGGAGGAATTTGAAAAATAGTACTTTCCGAAAAAGATGTCAAGTCAATCTCTGCCACCAGATGACTACTGCGAATAAGGAGGGGCAAGTGATGGCTTTTATGCCGGCGTTGGCCAAGTTTATTGACTTTCAGGACCCCGAAGAGTGTGCGCGGGTCCGGAAGATTACCCGCGAAGAGATCACCAACCACCCGAACCCCGACTTTCAGATCCGCGTCATTGACGATGCCACCGTCTTCTACGCCGAGTTCGCGGTGGATATCGTCGGCCGCATCGTAAAAGCCGCCGAGGAGGGGCGTAACTGCGTGCTGATCCTGCCGGTGGGGCCGGTGCCGCAGTACGAGATCTCCGCCGGCATCATCAACCGGCTGCGCATTGACTGCAAGCACCTGATCACCTTCAATATGGACGAGTACGCCGACGAGAACGGCCAGACCGCGCCGGCCGACTGGGCAGGGTCGTTCGCGACGGCGATGTGGGACGGCTGCTTCAGCAAGATTGATCCCGACCTGCGGCCCAAAGAAGAGAACATCCACTTCCCCGACAGCGACAACATCGGCGACTACTCGGATATGATCGCTGGGACGGGTGGCGCGGACTGCTGCTACGGGGGCATCGGCTGGTGCGGGCATATCGCGTTCTGGGAAAGCAGCCTGGGGCACGAGTTCGACAGCCTGGACGAGTACAAACAGGCCAAGGCGCGGATCGTGGAGCTGACGCCGATGACGATCATGCAGAACGCGCTACACTCGTTCGGCGGAGACTGGTCGTGGGTGCCGCCCCAGGCGGCGACGATCGCTCCGGCGGACATCCTGGGCGCGAAGCACCGCAGCTTCTGGCTGGACGGGATGTGCGGGCCGGGTACGCCGATGTGCTGGCAGCGATTCATCGCGCGGCTGGCCGCGCACGGGCCAGTCAATAAGTTCGTCCCCGGCTCCATTCTCCAGGAGGTGCGGACCGACTATACGATGCTCGGTGGGGTAGCGGATAACGTCGAGATAGAGATGGCGTGAACGGATAGTGGATAGTGGCGAGTGGCGAGTGGCGAGTGGATAGTAACGACGAAGAC
>CAYNMY010000088.1:0-7683 GCA_964398275.1 uncultured Armatimonadia bacterium
CGACGCCGAAGGTGGTGTCAAAGACCTCCTCCACCGGCCCGCACCGGCCCTGGCGCTTGCGTTGACCCCGGTCGTAGACTGCGGCATCTGCCACCCAGATGTGCAGGTCGCCGTTAACGATGGGCCGGGGCCCGGGTCTCCGATCGTTGACTATCAGATTGAGAGCGTCCCCAGCTTTCAGTGGGGCGCGCGTTGTGTCCACTCGCAACTGCCGGACGTTCTTGGTGCGCAGGCGCAGCGTCTTGCCGCTGGTGCTGACGATCGCGCTGCCCTCCGCCGGCTCACCCCACTCCTCGAAATCCTCAATTGTCAGCCAGAAGGCCTGATTGTACTCCAGGCTCCAGGTCTTAAAGCTGACACGCCGCGGGCTGGCACCGGCGTCACGCTGGGCCAGCCATTCGATTGAGCGACGCGTCACCGCCGGGTCCAGGTATACGTAATGACCGCCATTTGGTATTTCATAGTAGCTGAGCGGCAGCCCGAGTCGCTTAGCCCGTGCCACCATCAGTTGCGACTGTTCGGTGGGAATAAGCGTGTCCGCAGCGCCGTGCTGGACAAGTACTGACTGGCCGCGCAGGTTAAGCACCTGGTCGAGGGCGTTATCCCACTCTACCAACCAGCGCTTGAAACCTGGCGCTTGCTCACGCGGCCAGCCCCACCAGCGGAACATATCGGTATGCCCGCTGATCGGCGCTGCGGCGGCGAACCGGCCGGGGTGGCGCAGCGCCAGATTCCACGCCCCCATCCCGCCCATCGAGACGCCCATCATATAGATGCGCTGCTCATCCACACGATAGAGCTGCTCCACCTCGCTGATCGCGCGCAGTACGTCAACTTCGCCGATGCCCTGGAAGTCGGTGTTGCGCCGGCCGTACGGCACCAGAAAGATACAGCCGGCCTCGTCGGCGGCCGCGAAGACATCGTTGGAGGGGATCCACGGGTCGAGCACGGTGATGCTGGGCACATACCCGTGCAGGAAGACGATCAGCGGCCATCTCTTGTCGGGGGAGTAATTGTGTGGCAGGTACAGGTAGTAGGGCTGAGTGCTGCCGTCGTTGGCGGCTGCGTATGCCAGTTCGGTTAGGGTCCCAGGCGGGGCATGAAATGGTTGTGCTGCGGCCAGCCGCTTCAGGGCAGCCCGGCCGGCTTTGAGGAAATTGGAGATGGCCGAATCCGGGGAACCCGCTGCACGTGCCTCCTTGGCCTGCTTCAGTTGCAGCCGGGCCAGGGGCGAATTGGTCCGGTAGGCGGGGGAAGTCGGATTACCGTACGCTGCCTCTGTTATCTGGATTTCGCGCTCGAAGCGGGCGAGGTCGTCAGGCGTGATGCTTGTGCTGGCCTGCGCCGCGGCGGGGCCCGCGGAAACAAGCAGCAATAGTACGGCTATACAGGTGACGGGGTGGCGCGCCATTCAGACCCTTCCTTGGGACGGGTGCAATCGGCTATTCCGTGCGATCCTGCTCCAGATACTCCTCTTCCAGGTTAATCAGCCACAGATCGTGGCTTTCGCCGACCAGATTGCGGGCGGCCTGGATTCCGGTCAGCATCGAATGGTCCATATTGTTGTAGCGGTGCATACCCGCGCGGCCGATAACCTGCAGGTTCGCGAAGCCGGCCAGATACTCGCGGATGACCTCGATCTTGTCTTGATAGCCCGGATCGTAGACCGGATAGGCGTGCGGTATGCGGATTATTCTACCGGCAATGACCTGTTCGTCGCCGAGCAGCCCCAGCTCACGCAGTTCATTGCCGGCCAGGGTGATGAGTGCCTCGTCGGCCATACTCCATACCTCATCGCCCTGCCAACTGAAGTATTCCAGGGCCAGGCAGGTAAGCGCGGGATTGGGTACCAGTTCCGGGCTGAAGTTCTTCGAGTTCTGAATGCGCCCCACGCGGACCTGCGGCGAGTGTACGTATATCCAGTTGTCGGGGAAGAGGTCAGCTACCGGGATTACCAGGCCGACAATCAATACGGCCCGATAACGCAGCGTCCGAGCCGCCGCCAGCACCTCCTGCGGGGCTGCCGGACTCAGCGACAGGATCAGGTCCCGCAGCGGCGCAGAAGATACCACGTCCGCCCGCTCAAACGGGAGCCGCTCCTGCGCTACCTGCAATGCCACTATTCTGCCGGCGCTGTGCTCAAGACGCTCTACCGGGGAGTCCAGACGCACTTCGCCACCGCCCGCTTCCACGGCTTGCGCCATTGCCTCCCACATCATACTGGCACCCTGGCGCGGATAATGGAATTCTTCGATCAGACTGGTATGCTGGCGGCGGGCACCAGGAAGGGCGTTCCGCAAGATCGCCAGCAGCGAGAGGCCCTTGATGCGTTGCGCGGCCCAGTCGGCGCTGATCTGGGTGCACGGCATTCCCCAGACCTTCTCGGTGTAGCTGCGAAAGAACGTCTCATAGAGCCGGCGGCCAAAGCGATTGACGACCCATTCCTCAAAGTTGTCAGGGTTGGCATTAGGGCTAATCTGCGCCCGCAGATAACTGGCTACTATAGCCAGCGATGTGCCCAGTCCCAGCTTGCGGAGGGTGGGCAGAAGTCGCAGCGGATAGTCAAAGAATCGTTGTCGGTAGTAGATGCGGGTAAGCCGAGCGCGGACCGGGAAGTCACCAGGGAGTAAGCTCTCCCACACGGCCTGTATCTCTGGTTCCTTCGTAAAGAAGCGATGGGGCCCGCGGTCGAAACGACATTCGCCCAGCGTCTCGGTCCGGGCAATGCCGCCAACCTGGTCCTCCTTCTCCAGGACCAGCGGCCGCATGCCCTGCTGGACGGCCTCGTAGGCGCAACCCAGCCCGGCGGGGCCTGCTCCGATGATGACAACATCATGGTCAGACGAATTCGTCATAGTCCTGTGAAGGGCCCGCTAAATCCCGGGCCTGGTCGTAGTGCCCGGTGGCAGTTCGCGATCGGCCCGCACCCAGTAGTAGTGAGAGCCTATCCGCACACGCCTGTAGTTAACCTGCAAGAAGGTCGTTAACTTGCTCGCTTGCTGTGGGGTCAGGACTTGATGGGCAGCCAGGTGCCCGACGAAGCCCCCGCCTGGTTTTGCCGGCTGGTTCGTGCTGCTGCCATCTCTCACAATTCCATCAAAAACTAACGCCGGTCGCATTTGAATGATCTGTTCCTCGATGCCCCGCAAGCCCGCCCGAATTCCGGGCTTGTCCAGCCATTCGTAGAACTGCCAGGGCTGGCTGAGATAAGTGGCATCAAAGGCAAATATGGGGTGGGCGGGAGGCACACAGACCACTGAGTCCGAGCCGGTGATGTCTATTAGCGTCTGAATTTCTGCTCGTCCGCGAAAATAGCCGCGATGCCTTACCTCCTGCTGAGTGGTGTAGAGGGCCGGCCACAGGTAGATGCCCACCAGTATGGACAGCAGGATCGTGCGGCGCTGCTGTACCATTGTCTGCGCGAACCTCAGCGCTGGTCCCGCTCCCAGGACCGCCGCCAGTAGCGCAAACATCTGCAGCCCATACACGATCTTGTGCATCGGCTGGGTCATATACCCTAGTGCAGACAGGAGCAGTGCTATCAGCAATGCCTTGCCCAGATGTTGCTGGCGCAACTCAGGTGACTGCACCAGTTGCGCTGCCCCCCATAGTCCCAAGACCGTCAAGAACAGCGGGAAGCTGCCCCCGAACTGCAGCTCGCCACCGGTATTGAACTGTATCACCCACCGTACGTATTCATCAAGCAGGCCCTTGCTTGATAACCACACAATTAGGGGAGCCAGGCCGAGTGCTGCGCCGGCGAAGTGAAGAAGGAGATACCTCCAGTGGTGGGCGTACTGGCCGCGGGCCCAAATCAGCAGAAGCGGTGCGACGAGCAGCAGACTAGCGTGCTTAGGGGTGAAGGAGAGCGATATGCCCAGCAGAACGCCGGCAGATGCGAAGGCCGCCAGGCTTCTGTGCCGAGCCATTACGTACAAGGCTCCCAGACACAACACGTTGGCGACCAGGTCGGGCCGCAGGTTGTAAAGCTGTAAGGCCACCGCCTGGCCCACGACCAGCAGCACCACGAATAAGATGACCTGCCTATCCTTCCAGGCCGATAAGGCCAAGAGTGCAACAAGTATGACTGCACCGGCGTCGGCCCCCAAAGCGACGAGCCGGGCAACATCGCAAATGTGGGCCCCTGGGGACATATTTCCCACCAGGGGAGCAAGTACAATCCATAGCGCGGGGGAATGATGCTGCCAAAAGTCGGCGTAGGGCAGTTGGCCCTGGGACATCAGCCACGCGGCATGAGCGTGCTCCATCTCATCTGCGTCCGGCGGTCTGCCTACCATCATACCGCCGACCAGGAGGAGGGTCCCCAGGGTCGCTGCAATCGCCAGGACCCGATAGTTCCACACCGCCTTCCCATAACGCCGCCAAGTCCATCCCACCACAGCGCAAAAACCCAGTAGCGCCAATAACGCCAGTACTGGTTTGACGTCCAGGTAACGGTCTAAGGATATTACCCACATAGCATGATCTGCCGCATTATGCCGGGTGTGCGCTTGCACTTCCTCAAACATCTGCCGGATGACTGATGGTGCAGAGTTCGATGCTGCTGGCCGCTTTTCCTGCGTAGAATCTGCGGCGCGAGTTTCGTTGGGAATCCTCGGGCAGGATATTTCTCGGAAGAGGAGAACAGAAATTGCTGAAGGGGCAATTGCTATTAAGGCAGACGAGTGCCACAAAGGTGGGCGAGCGATGCCGACTGACGAGGAACAGGCGGAGCAACCCGAGCAGGCCGAGGATAGCGAGGAGATGGAAATCGAACTGCATGGCCCCCCGGAGCCGGCGGCCGAGCCTGACCAGGAGGTGCTGGAGATAACCGCCGAGGAACTGGCCGAGCCTCCGCCAGGCACCGATCTGCCCGCGCTCTCGGGCCTGGATGCGCTGGTTGCGGATGGCTTGGCCAACTGGGTGGATATCCCCGCGGTATGCGGTAAGACCGGGGGCAGCTTCGCGGTCCGGTTTCGCGAGGCTAAGCCGGGCCACTACGAATATGTCGGGGCAGAGGCACGTTCCGGACAAGCGGATAGGGCGCAGGCGGTTGGTGGGTACCGGGATGTCAAGGCCGAATTCGGGCTGGCTGATTATCCGGGATGCCCGCTCTGCGGTTCACCTGGCCTGGCTGTGTGCAGCGAGTGTCAGACGGTTAGCTGCGGCGCTACCGCGCGGGAGACTGAGCGCGGTCTGGTCATTACCTGCCCTCATTGCCACCAGGATGGCGAGCTGATTCCAGGTGGGCCGGGCACCCAGGTGCGCGCAGATGGTGACACAGGAAAGAAAAAGTGGTAAGCTCTCGCGCTGGTCTGGCTGGAGCAAGTAGTTGCAGCCGAGCGGGAAGGTGTTGGGCGGTAGCTGGCGAATTACCTAAGCCGATTCTGTAATAATCAGGAGGTGGAAGTATATGGCAACTCCCGTAGTTGATGCTGACCTGTGCACCGGATGCGAACTGTGCGTCGACATCGCCCCTAATACTTTTGAGATGAATGACGAGGGGGTTTGCGCGGTCCTGGACCCCGAAGGCGACGACGAGGGCACAATCCAGGAAGCCATTGACAGTTGCCCGGTGGAAGCGATTTCCTGGGCGGAGTAGTGGTGCTGGTCGGGCGAAGAGATCTCACTAGCGAGGCGCCGCGAGCAGCCGCCCAGTCCGGCTGCTCGCGTGGTTGTCGTCTGGCGCGACTAGTACTTGCTGCCGTTAATTGGCATTATTTGGTGGCGGAGTATTCCGTAGCTCCTGGGTAGCAGGCGGGCCGGCCTCGCTGCGCTCGACACGGCCCCTCCAAGGGGGTAATACAATGGTACAATAAGGTTTCTGGAGGGGCCTGTCGCGGGAAGCTTCGCAAGTCGAAGCTTCCAAGGCTGGCCCTAAAGGCGTGAGCAATCTTAGGCTGACCTATGCAAGTAAGTACTAATCGGAGGGCAACTCGCCGACGGAGATCTCGTACTGCATATTCAGGAGGTTACGCCCGTCGTCGAGGTGTCCCGACAGTTGCAGGTCCGACTGTACCGCAATCGGCTCGGGCAGGCGCAAAGTCAGATTGCCTACTGCCGTCCAGGCCTGCTTTTCCACCCACGGCTTCGGCTCCCCGGGGATGGCAACCAGACAGTCAATCGGTGCGCTGTACCCCCAGGCGGGGGCGGTGAACGGGTGGGTGATGGTGGATTCGCTCCACGTTGCGGTCTAGTGCCAGGTGATTTGCCCTGATACGGCTTGGGCTGTGTAGTTATAGACGGTAACCCGCAGATTGTGCTCCTGTTCGGGGGCCAGAGCGACTGCCTTTACCAGTTGGGTCCCCGTCACGAAGTCGGCCACGGCAAACACTTCCAGCAGCACGGGCTCTTCGAGATGGGATAGCAGTACGGCAGTATTGTGTAGCCCGGTTGCCGCCCGGTAGGCACCGCCGTGGTCGTAGCGGATGGCGCGATTGATCTGGTACTCGGCGCGTTTGAGGGACTGCTCGGTGAGCGGGTAGCTGAGATCGTCGGCGCGGATGCGCGTTTTCAGCTCGGCGATGCGCGTGCTCAACTCGCTAACGAAGCGAGGCCGGGTATTGTAGATTTCCCACGCCTCGTCCCGGGCATCGGCAACCCGACCCAGCCATTCGCTGACGCCCTCCAGGCGATATATCACGTGGTGTGCCGGCCCGTGAATGTACCCGGCTGGCTCGCAGTTGCTTACGGTGCGATAAAGCTGCTCGTGGACCACCATCTGGGGAATGCCCAACGCCTGGGGCCCCAGACGTGGGCGCCGGTCGCAGATATCAGTGGCCCAGTCCACGGCCCGCCGAAAATGCTCGGGCCACTGCGGCCAGGCCCAGGCCGCATCGTCCTGTAATCTGCGGATGTACCCGAAAGCCCGGTCAGTCTCAAAGCCCTGCTGCGTGGTCAGGTACATTTCGGCCTGGTTGCGGATAGCTTCCGACAGGTAATGGTGGTGAACGTCGTAGATGACCATAGGGCGGGGTGTGAGGCTGAGCGTGGCCGTGGCGCCTCGATTGGGCATGGGGAACTCGCGGCCCATCTCGTCGAGGCAGTAGGCGTCGTCGGCCAGGTCAATGTTGACCGTTGCCCCGCTATCAGCCCAGCAGACGACCATCGGGCGCCCGCCTTTGAGCAGCAGGTTAGCCTCTGCTGCGCTGCCCAGGTCCAGAGGGCCGACGTAGGTCGCATTGGACAGAATCCAGCGGGCCGCCGCGAAGGCAACGTATTTGGCGTTGGGCACGAGCTGGCTGCTGTTCTGCCAGAACAGTGCGGAAGAGTTTGGGTCCGACGCGCCGACGATTCGCCCGCCGTGAAAGGTGCAGAATACTCGTTGCTGCCACTTCTTCAGCGTGGTATAGAGCCTGATCATAGACTGGGCTTCGGTTACTGACGCCGGCGGGGAGGGATATGTTTCGGTATGGCTGGCCGGGTGGTAGATGCCGTAGCCGTTACCAATTTGCGGGGCACCAGTGTAGTATACCTCCAGGCTCGTAGCGATGTCAGAACCACCTGGGTGAAAGGCTAGTTCGTCGAAGTAGTACTTGCAGTTGGCGTGGTAGAGCTGGCCCAGCTCGGTCCAGTGTCCGCACGAGCCCCCCTACAAGACCTGGTTACGCGGATTACTGGTCTTGAGAGTGGCGTAGGCAATGCGCCGCAGGTCCAGATAACTGCCACAGTAGCCGTAGTAGA
>CAYNMY010000089.1:0-7604 GCA_964398275.1 uncultured Armatimonadia bacterium
TATTCTGGGAGGTGAGCCTGGTGCCGATGTTCTTCCTCATCGGCATCTGGGGCGGCCCCAACCGCCAGTACGCAGCCATCAAGTTCTTTATATATACCTTGATCGGCAGCCTGGCGATGCTGCTGGCCATTCTGGCCCTATACTTCGCCTCGACGCCCCACACCTTCGACATGCTCGAGTTAGCGAGGCAGCATCCGATGGCCGGTGCGGGCCTCCCGGCAGCGCTGGTTTTCTGGGGCCTGTTTCTGGGCTTTGCCATCAAGGTCCCGCTGTTCCCGTTCCATACGTGGCTGCCTGATGCTCACGTCGAGGCGCCCACCGCGGGCAGTGTCATTCTGGCGGGCGTCCTGCTGAAGATGGGCACTTACGGTTTCATCCGCGTGAGCCTGCCGATTCTGCCCGAGGCCTCCCGCCAGTTTGCGATCTGGATCGCGATCCTGGCGCTGATAAGCATCATCTACGGTGCACTGTGCGCGATGGCGCAGAAGGACCTCAAGCGGATGATCGCCTACTCCAGCGTCAACCACATGGGCTACGTAATGCTGGGCATTGCGGTGTCGGTAGCGGCTGTTGGCCCCGGGGCGATCAGCGAGACGGTTCAGCTCAGTCGCATCACTGCGCTGAACGGTGCGGTGCTTCAGATGGTGGCGCACGGGATCATCACTGGTGCGCTGTTCTTCCTGGTTGGCGTACTCTACGAGCGTACGCATATCCGGGAGATTGATGCCTTTGGCGGATTGGCCAAGCGGATGCCGATATACGCCGGGCTGATGATGTTGGCCTCGTTCGCCTCGCTGGGGCTGCCGGGATTGGCCGGATTCGTCGCGGAGTTCCTGGTCTTCCTGGGGGCATTCGGCATCTACAAGGTGATTACCGGGCTGGCCTTACTCGGTGTAGCCATAACCGCGGCGTATTTCCTGTGGATGATCCAGCGCATCTTCCTGGGCGAGCTGCGGGAACGCTGGCAGAATCTCCGCGATCTGGACACCGGCGAACTGATTGCCATCGTGCCCCTGGCGGCGCTGATGCTGGCCATTGGCGTGTTCCCGGGGCCGATTCTGGCCATCATTGACAGCGCCAGCACGGTGCTGATAAACAACCTGGAGCAGTTCTATCAGTTGACGGATACGATCACCTTCTTCGGCGGATAGGTAGGAGACGGTACGACGGGCGTCCCGCCCGTCCAAGCGGAGATTGATAGCAGGAAACAGCTATGCCTTATATTAACCTGAGCGTATTTGCGCCCGAACTGAGCTTGTGCGGCCTGGCGATATTGGTGCTCGTTGCCGATCTGATCGTGCCGCGCGCCTGGCGGCGGTTACCTGCTGCGCTGGCCGCCGTGGGCCTGGCGGTGCCGCTGTATTTCGTGGCCCGGCTCTGGCAGGAGCCGCTTCAGTTCGAATTCACGGGCGCGTATGTTGTGGACGGCTTCTCTGGTGCTTTCAAGATGCTGCTGCTCTTCGCCGCGTTCCTGGTGATATTGCTGTCCTTTGACTACCTGCGCAAGCTGGAGCGCGGTTTCGGGGAGTACTTTGCGCTGCTGCTATTCTCACTGACGGGGATGCTCCTGCTCACTGGCGCGGCTGACCTCATCGTCATCTACCTGGCCTTTGAGATGATCAGCCTGTCCTGCTACGTGCTCACCGGCTATATGAAGCGGGACCCCAGGTCCAATGAGGCGGCGTTGAAGTATTTCCTGTACGGCGCTGCCGCCTCGGGCGTGATGCTCTACGGTATCTCGCTGCTGTACGGCCTGGGTGGCTCAACGCGCATTATGGACATTGCCGCTCGATTCATGGCCTCTGGCCCGAGTACGACGATTGCGGTGCAGCCGGCGTTTCTGCAGACCGCGCTGGTCCAGGCTGGTGTGCCTGAGCTGTACGTGATGCGACTGACCGGGCTGATGATGCCGCTGGCGGTGGTGCTGGTGACGGTTGGGCTGGGCTTCAAGATCGCGATGGTGCCGTTCCACGCCTGGGCGCCCGACGCCTACGAGGGCGCACCCACGCCGGTGACCGCGTTCCTGTCAGTCGCACCGAAACTGGCCGGCTTCGCGCTGATTCTCCGGCTGCTGCTGATGTGGTATCCGGAGCTGATGCGCCACTGGCCGGCACTGCTGGCTTCGCTGGCGACGATTACCATGTTCGGCGGCAATCTGTGGGCGATCCGGCAGACGAATATCAAGCGCATGCTGGCGTACTCTTCAATTGCGCACGCTGGGTACCTGCTCATTGGTGTGGTGGTAGCGGCGAAGGATTTGATGGGTTTGCACGCAATTATCGTCTATTTCGTGGCTTACCTGTTTATGAACCTCGGTGCCTTTGCGGTCGTCCTTCTTATAGCGCGCAACATGGGCGGCGAGGAGATCTCTGATTTCTCGGGACTCTATCACACCGCACCGGCACTCGCAGCGGCGATGATCATCTTCCTGCTATCGCTCACCGGGATTCCGCCCACCGCTGG
Source organism: uncultured Armatimonadia bacterium (assembly GCA_964398275.1). Lineage (GTDB taxonomy): Bacteria > Armatimonadota > Zipacnadia > Zipacnadales > Zipacnadaceae > JALGTD01. Next base: position 2,464 of record CAYNMY010000089.1, read on the forward strand.
CTTCCTGGGCAAGCTGTTCATTTTCGGAGTGGCTATCGGCAGCGGCGAGTGGGCGTGGCTGGCGGTGGTGGGCATCATAAACAGTGCCATCTCGCTGTATTACTATATGAACGTCGCCCGGGTGATGTACTTCGGCAAGCCGGGCCGCCAACAGGTGACGGTGTGGCCGGCGGGAATCATCGCGGTAACCGCCGTTTGCTTGGTCGGCACGCTGGGCGTCGGGCTGTTCCCGCAGGTCATAATAAGGCTCATCCAGCAACATATTTAGCAGAGCGTAACGCCCTGAAGATCTCATGAACAATCAGAACTACCCAACAGATAGTGCTCCTCCGGCAGACAGCCGGTGGCCCGAGCTCTTCGCGTCTGTGCAGACGGAGCTTGAGCAGACCGAGCGGCTCTTGATGGAGTTAGTGGAGAGTCAGTCGCCGACCGTGCGCGATGTAGTCAATTACACAGTGGGCTCCGGGGGTAAGCGACTGCGTCCCGCGCTGGTGCTGCTCTGTGCGCAGGCCTGCGGCCAGTGTGGGGAGCGGGCGGTACGGCTGGCGGCGGCAGTGGAACTGGTGCACTCCGGCTCGTTGCTGCACGACGATGTCTTCGATGGCTCGGAAAGGCGCCGGGGCACTGAATCAGCGTGGCGCAGGTTCGGGATCCCGGCCACGGTGCTGGTCGGTGACTTTATGGCCGCCGCAGTCTATCGGCATTTGTGCAATGACGGTGACAGCAACGTGATGGGTATTCTGAGTGATGCGGTGATTGAGATGTGCGAAGCGGAGTTGCTCAGCCTCGAGCGGGGCAGCGAAACTGACGAGGCCAGCTATCTAAAGATTGTTGGTGGGAAGACCGCTGCGTTGTTCGCGGCCAGTTGCCAGATGGGAGCGCGGGCCGGAGGCGCCGGCGCGCCGGTGCAGGCGGCCTTAAGCGCCTACGGGCGTAATGTGGGGATGGCTTTTCAGATAACCGATGATTTGCTGGACCTGTATGGCGACCCGGAGAAGCTGGGCAAGTCAGTGGGACAGGACCAGAGCCGCGGCCTGCTGACGCTGGCGGTAATCCACGCCATGGATAGTGATAACGGCGCAGGGATTGCCCGGATGGTCAGCGACCTGGCGCAAGGGCGCGGGGATGCTCAGACGGCTGCGCGGCTGGCGGAGCGAGTGGCGCAGGCGGGGGGGCGCAGCTATGCCGAGAGCCGCGCGCATACATATGCCTCCAGCGCTCGGCAGCACCTGGAAAAGCTGGAAGCTTGTCCCGGCAAGCAGTCGCTATTGTCAATCCCTGAAGAGATCGTCGGGCGCATTACGTAGCTGGCTTCCAGCGGCCACTGCAGTGGCCGCTGTGTGGCGGTGAAACATGCAGACTCGCTGCTTGACAATGCCGCAAACTAGGTATAAGATACTCCTACTGGCTTTGGTGAACAATCGGGGTGGTACGAGAATCGGAGTGTGGTTTTCGGCTCCGATTTTATGAGGTAGGTGCACAGGCAAATACAGGCGGACTTACCCACTGCACTCGAGACCAGATGATCTGTGATAACCTCACCTCGATGGGAATCTCCGCGGATTGTGATAGAGCCGCATCGTCCAATGAGTGACCGACGAGTTTCGGTAGTCATAAGGAAGAGAATGACCAAGACTGCTTGGTGCTGCACAGTGTGTCAGTGCGTAGCTGTGTTGGAGGCAAGCTGGGTACGACCAGTAGCTGTCAGCGGGCGCGATGAATAATGGCGTACCTTGTGAGGGCGTGCCATTTTGCTTCTGTTGACCATTATGGTGGCCGGATAACCAGGATGGAGAGGGACTCAGCAAGATGAAAGAAGTCGCCGAACGGTCGGTTGACAAAGCTGCACAAGAGATGATTGCGCTGGCCCGGGACGAAGAGATAGATCTTGCCTGGGACCGGTACGAGGAGATGCAGCCCCAGTGCGGTTTCGGGCAGTTGGGCATCTGCTGCCGCATCTGCCACATGGGGCCGTGCCGCGTGGATCCGTTTGGCGCGGGGCCACAGACGGGCGTATGCGGGGCGGATGCAAATGCTATCGCCGCCCGGAATCTGGTGCGGATGATTGCAGCCGGCGCGGCGGCCCATTCTGACCATGGCCGCGATGTGACGCTGGCGCTGCTGGAAGCCGCGCGCAATCCCGACAGCGGTTACGAGATCCGGGACCCCGACAAGCTGATGCTGATTGCTGACGAGTACGGCTTGAAGACCGAGGGCAAGTCGGTGCACGAGATTGCCGAGGCCGTGGCTGAGAGGACGCTCCTGGAGTTTGGTCAGCAGGAGGGCGAGGTCAAGTTCGCCCTTCGGGCTCCTGCCCAGCGGCTCAAGGTGTGGCGGGAGCAGGGGATTGTGCCCCGGGGTGTAGACCGCGAAATCGTCCAGATAATGCACCAGACTCATATCGGCGTCGACGCGGACTACAGAAACTTGCTCAAGCAGGGCTTGCGTTGTGCGCTGGCCGATGGCTGGGGCGGCTCGATGATCGCTACCGACTTGCAGGATATTCTGTTCGGCTCGCCGGAGCCGATTCGTTCTAAGACGAATCTGGGAGTATTAAAGGAAGACCACGTTAATATCGTCGTGCACGGTCACGAACCCGCCCTCTCGGAGATGATAGTGGAAGCCGCCCGTGATCCCGAGCTGGTCGCACGTGCCCAGGAGCTGGGCGCAGCGGGGATAAACCTGGCCGGCCAGTGCTGTACCGGCAACGAACTGCTTATGCGTCAGGGCGTTCCTTCGGCTGGCTCGTTCCTCCATCAGGAATTGGCAATAATGACTGGGGCCACTGATGCTATGGTGGTGGATGTCCAGTGCATTATGCCGGCTCTTGCCGCTCTGTCTGAGCGCTTCCATACCAAACTTCTGACTACTTCTTACAAGGCGAAGATGCCCGGCGTCCAGCACCTACAGTTCCACGAAGATCGGGCTCTGGAGATAGCAAAGGAAATCGTCTCGGTCGGCGTGGAGAACTTTGCCCGCCGCGATGGCCAGCGTGTCCAGATTCCGCAGGACCAGATGGACCTCATTGCCGGCTTCACCGCCGAATATGTCAATACGCTGCTCGGTGGTCGCTTCCGGCCTTCGTATCGCCCTCTCAATGATGCTATCATGACGGGGCGGATACGAGGGGTTGCTGGCGTAGTCGGCTGCGAGAATCCGCAAATCCCCCAGGGCTACGGGCACGTGGAAATGGCCAAAGAGCTTATCAAGAATGATGTGCTCGTCCTTGTTACTGGTTGCTCGGCCCTGGCGGACGCTCGCGCTGGCCTGTTGCGCCCCGAGGCCGCCTTTGAGCTGGCCGGCAAGGGGCTCCAGGAGGTCTGCGAGACCATCGGGGCACCGCCGGTTTTGCACGTCGGCTCGTGTGTGGATAACAGCCGCATTCTGATGGCCTGCGCCAATATGGTCGCCGAGGGCGGGCTGGGTGAGGACATAAGCGACCTGCCCGTGGCTGGCGCTGCGCCGGAATGGATGTCGGAAAAGGCGATTTCGATTGGGTACTATGTGGTCGCATCAGGCATTTACACCGTGTTTGGATCGCCGCAGAATGTGCTGGGTGCACCGGAGTTGCACAAGCTGGTGGTAGACGAGCTTGAGGAGATGGTCGGGGCGCGCTTTGACTTCGAGCTTGACCCGATCAAGGCAGCGCACATGATGATTGCTCACATGGACAAGAAGCGGGCTGAGCTGGGGTTGGCTGCGATGATGTATGAGCAGGCGCTGCCCGTGGCGGCGAGCTAATATCGAGGGGCCCTCCGGTTAATCCTCCCGAGCAAAAGAGGTAGAGCCATGCCGCGAGTCATCGCCATAGATGTCAAAAAATGCCTGGGCTGTCACAGTTGCGAGGTGGCCTGTGCCCTAGCCCATTCGGCGGCAAAGACGCTGGGCGAGGCGATACAGGAGCAACCACTACCGCAAGCGCGGGTCGCGGTGTTGGCGGTCGGAGAAACGTCAGTCCCCGTCCAGTGTCGGCACTGTCAGGACGCGCCCTGTGTCGAAATATGCCCGAAAGAGGCCTTGCGGCAGCCTGATCCCGAAGGCCCGGTGATATTCGACCCGGAGCTTTGCACCGCTTGCCAGTTGTGTATTCTTGCTTGCCCGTTCGGGGTCATCTCGCTCAGCTTCGACGGCAAGACGATAATCAGGTGCGACCAGTGTGCTGAGCGTGTGGAACAGGGCATGCAGCCGGCGTGCGTGGAGGCTTGTCCTACCGGGGCCATCCAATTCGTGAGTGTGGATGAGCTTCCGGCTGAAGCCCTGCCGCGGTCAGCCAGTGAGGCTGTGGCGCTGCTGGAGCAGGAAGATGTCGAGGCCGCACGGGGATAGCGGGTCCGTCGGATCTAATGGGGAAATATCCGGAACTATGAAAACTGCCAGGCCCGGCCAAATAATCGAGCAGCACGAGTCGGCCGAAAGACGCCGAGCCGTGCGCGACCGTGACTGTATCCATCGCGGCTTGTATGAGAGGGGGTGGGCAGGTGGCAATGGTCCAGTGTAGATACTGTGGCGAGTCCATCGCCCCGGAGGCCCGGATTAAACGGGTGGCTGACAAGCTGGGGATTGACGCTCAGCGGCTTCATATCTGTCCGAGGTGCCGGCGAGCGAGGTATTCCCGGCTTCTGTGCAAGTCAGGAGCAGTGGGCAATCCTGCCGATGAGTAGTGCCACTGTTGACTGGTACTGCGTTCGCGAGAGGCCCTGGTAGAATTGATATCGTATATGAGCCTGTGCGCTCTTGAGGAGGTTCTTCTGAGATGTCCAAGCTGGTAGCAACAGCGGCAGTACGAGGATCGCATGACATAGTGAGCCGAGTTGATGAGCGGCTTGATGATGCCCTTGAGAAGTTCGGTGCAGACCAGGAAGTCGGCTTTCCCGGAACTGCGTTCTATCTGCCGATGGCCTGCGCGCTTTTGGGTGCGGAGGTGAAAACGCTCGGCGAGATGGAGGAAGTGCTGGAGGAGACCAGGACCTTCCTGCATGTGGAGCCTTCCGAGACACTCTGGCTGCCCTACTTGAGCAGCGCTCTGGATTCGGGGATCGCCACAATGCTTGCCGAAGAGATGTTGACGGCGCTGCGCTACTTGTATGGTGAGGACCCGCAGGACGGCTGGCACGGCTTCATCTCCGATACATGGCTGCGTA
>CAYNMY010000090.1:0-7603 GCA_964398275.1 uncultured Armatimonadia bacterium
GCGCTCGGGGAGCATTGACGTCGCCGCGATTGCCCAGCAGTTCGACGGTGGCGGACACGTCCCCGCGGCCGGTTGCACGATCACCGGCTCGCTGCCCGAGGTCCGGGCCAGGGTCCTCAGAGCCGTCACCCGCGCCCTCGACGGACGGTGAGTAGCCGTGCACGGTGGACTGCTGGTTGTCAAGCCGCCGGGGATGACCTCGCACGACGTCGTGGCATACGTGCGCGAGCTGTGGGGGGTGAAGGTGGGGCACACCGGCACACTCGACCCGGCCGCAGCCGGGCTGTTGGTGCTGTGTGTGGGGGCGGCAACGCGCCTGGCTCAGTACCTGCTGGACTGTGAGAAGGTCTACCGCGCTGAGATAACTCTGGGCCTCAGCACTACCACCGCCGACGCCGAGGGCACACTGACCACCTGCCAGGATGCCGGGCAGGTGACCGGGGAGCAGGTGGAAGAAGCCCTGGCCGCACTGACTGGTTCGCTGGAGATCACGGTGCCGGCGTATTCCGCGCTGAGCCGGGGTGGGGACAGGCTCTACAAACGTGCGCGGCGGGGCGAAACGATTGATCTGCCAGCGCGCCCGGTAGAAATCTACCGCTGGGAGCTTGTTGAGTTTACCGGCGGGAAGCATCCGGTCGTGTTGACCGAGGTCGAGTGCAGCAAAGGGACGTATGTGCGCAGCCTGGCGGAGATGTTGGGCGAGCAGTTGGGCACGGGTGCCTACCTGTCTTTCCTGGTGCGCACGCAGGTCGGCGCGCATCGGCTGGAAGAGGCGCGCACTCTGGAAGAGCTTGCCCGGATTGCGAGCCAGGGACGCAGACAAGATGCGCTTATCAGTTCGCTTGAGATGTTGTCACATCTGCCCAGAGTAATTGTGGATGCAGCGACCGCCCAGCGACTGAGTCACGGCAATGCCCAGACTGTGCCGCAGGGCGCCGGGCAGGCCGGCCCAGTTGCCGTGGTGACCGAAGACGGAGGGCTGCTCTGTATTGCCCAGGTCACCAGGCTTGAGCAGGGCCAGTGGCAGCTTCAGCCCCGCACAGTCTTTGCCGGGGATGGTTGACGTCGTGGCGATGTACTGACTTCTCAAGAGGTCAACGGCGTGGAGATAATCAACGGGTTGGACAATCCGGCGTTGAAGTCGGTTCGGCGCGTGGTTGCTGATGGCGGCTTTGATGGTATGCACCTGGGCCATCGGGCGGTCTTCGATGCGGCGTTGCGCGCCGCGCGGGAATATGGCGGGGAGTTAGCCGCGCTGACCTACGAGCCGGCGCCGGTGGAGGTCTTCGGTCCGTACGACAGTCTCAACGTTCGGCTGACGCTGGCCCGGGAGCGAGGCCTGGAGCATCTGGGTGTGGACACCCTCGTCATTGCCGACTTCAACGAACGACTCCGGAAGATCTCGGCCGAGCAGTTTGCTCGGGAATACGTCGCCGAGCGCCTGGGCGCGGTGGCGGTCGTGATAAGCGAATCACACTCGTGGGGCCACGGGGCCGAGGCCGATGCCAACCGGATCCGCGAGCTGGGCGACAAGTACGGGTTCGATGTGCACGTGGTACCGCTGGTGACGCTGGACGGCGAGGTTATCTCGAGTAGTACGATCCGTAACTTTCTGTGGGCGGGAGACATTCGTCCGGCCAACCGGTTGCTGGGCCGACCCTATCCCCTGTACGGCGTGGTGCAATCCGGCACCGGACGGGGACAGAAGCTGGGTTTCCCCACGGCTAATCTGCACGTGCCACCGGCTAAGCTGGTGCCGGGTCCGGGGGTATATTCGGCCGTCGTCGAAGCGGACGGTCTATCTGAGCCGCCGACGCCCACATATCGCTCGGGCTGGCCGGCGGCAGTCAGCATTGGCGCTTCGCCCACCTTTGATCCCCACGGAGACCCCCGTTTGGTAGAAGTGCACCTTCTGGACATTGAGGCGGACGGCTCGCGCACGAGCACAGGGATGATGGTCCACTTTCTTGACCGGGTGCGTGCCCAGCGCGCCTTCGCGACCGACGAGGACCTCAAGGCCCAGATTGAGGCAGATGTAAACCAGCTCCGCCAGCAGTTCAAATTGCCGAAAGCGACTATCACTGCCCCAGACTAGAGACTGTTGCAAAAGGTGGTTGAGGACCGCGTGGCGGAACAGAGCGTGTAAGTTTAGCTACAAAACCTATACAGATATCGGGGCAAGGGTGCCCCTCCCACGGGTTTTGCAACAGTCTCTAGCCCAGGTCAATGCCCGACTGCTGGCGTCAGTCCCTGCATCAAGCCGAAAAACCAAGCCATCTTTCCCCAGACCAGCAGCACGCCGAAAACCACCAGCAGCCCTCCCGATATGATTGATACCGTCCGCACGTGCCGCGAGGCCCGCTGGATCACCCGCAGCAGCGCTTCGCCCATCAGCAGCGCCGCCGCCAGGAAGGGCAGCGCCAGCCCCGCCGAGTAGGCCGCCAGCAGCGTCATGCCCTGCCCGACGGTCTCCAGTTGAGCGGCCATCGTAAATACCGCAACCAGGAAGGGCCCTGCACACGGGGGCCAGCCGGCGGCGAACGCCGCGCCGATGATAACCGCTCCCAGGTAGCCGACGGGCCGGTCCTGGAGCTGGAAGCGTGTATCTTGCTGGAGGGCTGGCACTTTCAGCAGGCCGGTCAGGTGCAGGCCCAGCCCAATGATGATGACGCCTCCGACCCGCGCGATCCACACCTGGTAGTGCCCCAGCGCGCTGCCTACCGAAGTCGCCACTGCCCCGCTCACAACGAAGACGAGCGAGAAGCCGACGATGAAGAAGACCGAGTTGAGAATCAGCGACATGCGCCGTCCCGCGGGAAGCCTCTGATCGGCCTCCTTGAGCGAGACGCCGGTGACAAAGGACAGATACGAGGGCAGTAGTGGTATGGTGCACGGCGAGAGGAATGAAGCTAAACCAGCCACGAAGGCCGCGGAAAGACTAACTGTCTCAGTAATGGTCTTCGACTTCCCTTCTGTATCCAATCAGATCGGCGTCTTGATACTGTTAACGCGCGTTCCGGGCAAATGATTCCCGCCCTGGCGCGGGTGATGCGGCACTGTTACAGCGCGTCGGCCTCCCGCAGACGCGCCTTGAGCCGGGCCGCGTCCAGTCCGGCCACCCGCAGCGTCTTGTCGCGGCTGTGGTAGCCGCTGACTATCGAGATGTCGTGCGCGGGTACGTGGAGCGCTTTGCTGAGCATCTTGACCAGCGCCTGGTTGGCGGCGTCATCCACCGGCGGAGCAGTGAGTCTGACCACCAGGGCGGAGCCCCGCACCCCGCCGAACTCCTCGTGCGGCGAGCGAGGAATGACTCGTACCTGCAACCTCGCGCTGCCTCGCCGCGCCTCGGAGCTCATGGGAAGCTGCCTACTCCTATCATTGTGGGAGGGCCACCCCTGGCCCGACTCACTCTCACATTGCAGTACGACAGGCGAGACGCCTGTCCTACCGAGTGCTGTTGCCTTTTGCTAGCCACTCACCACTCACCATTGTTCACACCAGCGTGTAGGCGGCTAGCAGGGCGAATATGAAGCTGTTGTACATGGAGTGGGCCACTATTGACGACAGGATCGAGTGGGTGCGCTCGTACAAGCAGGCTAAAACAATGCCGACCAGGACAATGACGGCCAGGCCGCCCACCGGAGCGGTGATGTGAACGGCGGCGAAGATCAGGGCGCTGCCGAGGGCGGCCGGTGCCACCGGCATAATGCGGCGTAGTCCTGAATAGACAAAGCCGCGGAATATTAGCTCCTCCAGGACCGGTGCAATCAGCGCCACGACAACGAAGTAGATGGCCAGAGTCGCGGGATTGCGCGCCTCGGTTAGCAGTTCGGTGGGGCCCTGGGCCAGGGGCATAACTCCGTCGAACCCCAGCACCCTGATGGCCACCAGCACAGCGGCCAATAGCCCTACGAAGACGGCGTAGCCGGCGATGCCCTGACCGATTTGTCCGGGGATATTGCGCAGCCGGACGCCCAGCAGTTGCCAGTAGGACCGGGTGAGGCCGATCCGGTAGATTATCAATCCGAGCGTGCCCACAACGGTGAGTATGTAGGCGGCCGCCACCAGCAGCGCGCCAACAGTTTCTGAGTACGCGCCCGTGCCCAGGATGCTGCCCAGGGCGGCGGCGGCGATTGACAGACAGACCATCAAGAACACCAGGGCGACTACCGCCTCCGTGACGTCTACCAGGTGCCACGGTACCTCGGGAGCTGGTCGGCGCTTGGACCGCGCCTCGCTGGTCAGCCATGAAATAATGAGCACGAGCAATATCACCACGCCGAGAAAGCCCATCATCAGGTAGAAGGCGAGCAAGCCGCCGATGATACTGGCGAAGATAACCTGCCGCTGCTGCCAGTCGGCGTGAAGCTGGGTGGCGTAGTCGGTCTGGCCGATGCGTTCGTACAGGTCGGCCCGGGTCAGCCCGGCCAGCCACCGGCCCTGCTCATCGAGTAGCGAGACGTTGGCCAACAAGCTGGTCTCGTTGGCTGGTTCGTCGGCATAGAGGTGAGAAAGCAACAGGTAGAGGTCCGCATTCGCCTCGTCGAGCTCCAGGGCCTGGCGGAACAGCTCCTGGGCCTGGTCGGAATAGCCTGATTTCGCGTAGAAAATGGCCAGGCGGTAGCTGGCCTGCGCTGAGGGCTGACGACCCAGCGCATCTTGTTCGTAAAGCGCCAGCGCCGTCTGTTTGAGCTGGTGGGCGCTGAGGAACTGCGATAGCTCACCATAGCCCGGCGCGCCCAGAGCGGTGCTGATTCGGTAAATTATGGCCGCGGGCAGCGTGACCTGGGAAGGCGGCTGGAACCAGCCGCGCGAGGCCAGATCGTAAGGTCGGCCCAGCAGGCCCATTAAAAGCCCCGTGAATACCGCCAGGATGAATATGAAGGCGAGGCGCCGGCCGCTGGCGCGGCGGGGCGGAGTAGGGTCAAATTGGGCGGGCAGCATTGGTGGGGTAATCATCTTGCGTGCAGTGCACCGAACTTTTGCTTCTTAGCGCCAGAAGAGCCGCATTACGATTTGCTCGACTACTTGCAGGGCAATGAATAAGATCAGGGGCGAGAAGTCAACCGGCGACTGGCGCTGGTAAGGCGCCAGGAGGCGGCGTATCGGTTGGAGCGGCGGGTCGGTGACCTCGTAGGTGAAGCTGCGCAGACGAAGCAGAGCCGGCGAGCGCACCGAGACCGGCACCCAACTGAAGATGACGCGGGCCAGCAAGATCAGGTAGAAGATGTAGAAGATCGTGTGAATAAGCTGGGGTAGTGACATCTACTGTGTACCTTTTCGTTCAGGAGTGAACGGGCGCCAGTCAGCCGCCCAGTTGTTCCGACCGATACGCTGCCGCCGCGACCGCTTCGGCCGCCGCGCTGCGCAGCCCCCGGCGCTCCAGCACGCGCAGCCCCGCTGCGGTTGTGCCTCCGGGCGAGGTAACAGCATCCTTCACCTGGGCCGGGTGGGCCCCTTCGAGCACCCACTGCGCAGTTCCCCGTACCGTCTGGGCGGCGAACTGCGTGGCCACCTCGCGGGGCAAGCCGGCGGCTACCGCCCCGTCTATGAGCGCTCCAATGAATACGGCGGCAAAGGCCGGACCGCTGCCGGACAGACCGGTGACCGCATCGAGCAGCCTCTCCTCAAGGTGTGTCACAATGCCGACGGAGCTGAGCAACTCCTCGACGAACGCCGTCTGCGCCTCGGCTAGTTCCCCGTCAGTACTGTATGCGGCGGCGCCTTCGCCAATGGCACACAGGATATTGGGCATCACCCGGACCAGCGCCGGATGGGGCCCGCACAACTCGCGCAGCCGACGGAGGGGCACACCGGCGGCAATGGAGATGACCAGATGATCGCGGGCCAGGAGGCTGGCAAGTGGCGACAAAACCGGCGCAATGACCTGGGGCTTAACCGCCACGACCACGACCTCAGCCTGACTGACTACTGTTTCGCTGCTCTCCGCTGCGCCGTTTCCGAGCAAGGTCTGCATTGCTTCCTGCCGCTGGGGGGCGGGATCATAGAAGACGACCTGCTCTTTGGCTAACATGCCGCCGGAGACCGCGCCGCGGACCAGTCCCGCGCCCATGTTGCCTGCGCCAATCAGGCCCAGTTTGTGGCTACGTTCAGCCATTTCGGTCCCCCGCCCCTTCGTGTGCGCCTCTACCTCTAGTGGCTCGCCACTGGTTACCGGAAGCAGAGCCGGTTAGTAATGGTATTCGCTCAATTCCTCTGCGTATCCCTGTTCGAAGCGGTCGTCACCCCGGCGCGAGGCGTCCAGGATCAGCTTTTCGATGGGCATGTCAAACGGCGAACAGACGTAGACCCAAGTACCGATCTTGCGCATGTACCCGTTTACTCCGTAGGCAACGCCGCCAATGAAGTCGCGGATGCGGCGGGCCTCCCCCTGCTCTATGCCCTCCAGATTCATCACCACTGGATTCTGGCGCTTGATCTCGTCGCCTACCGCAGTGGCTTCCTCCATGTTGTGGGGCTCGCAACGCACGATGGGACAACTGATTGCCTGGTGTTTTCTCGCTGAAGGTGTAACTCGGGGGTCCATATCACCTTCGGCCGGTCGCAGCTCGTCTTCGTAGCGATCCATCTCTTCGTAGCTGGGCTCCCCCGCGTCTAGCCCCAGCCACTCCATGGTCTGGGCAATTAATCCTCTGGCCACCGGTATTCCCTCCCTTAGTATGGTTGTTGCCGCGATTTATGCTGTGTCGAGTATGTGCTTTGTTGGTGTATCTGTCGCCGACTGTTGCACCGGAGACTGGTGGTCACTTACTGGGTACGCGGCCCGAACAGGACCGTGCCCAGCCGAATAATGGTCGCGCCTTCTTCCACCGCTACTTCATAGTCACCGCTCATCCCCATAGATAGGTGCCGCATCGCCGCCGCGGGCAGCCCCGACTCAACCAACTCCTCCGCCAGATGGCGCAGCACTTGAAAGTGGGGGCGGCTGGCTTCCGGATCATCGCTGTACGGGGCCATGGTCATAAGCCCTTGCAGCTCCACGTGGGCCAGCTCGGTTAGCTGTGTGGCCCGCTCGACCACCTGCGCGGGAGCGCCCCCGAACTTGCTCGCTTCGCCCGAGATGTTAACCTCCAGCAGCACCGGCTGTACCCGATCAACCCGTGCGGCGCGCTTTTCGATCTCCTGGGCCAGGCGGAGGCTGTCCACAGAATGTATCAAGGTGCAAAACGGCACCAGGAAACGGACCTTGTTTCGTTGAAGATGACCGATGGCGTGCCAGCCAATGTCGGGGTAACCGGCAGCAGCCACTTGCTCCTTCTTGGCCACCAATTCCTGGACGTAGTTCTCCCCGACGTGGGTAATTCCGGCCGCGACTGCCTCGATAATCTCCGGGACCGTGCGCGTCTTGGTCGCCGCCAGTACCGTGATCTCCTCAGGGAGGCGACCGGCTCGCTGACATGCCTCGGCCAGTTTTGCCTGTATATCTGCGATGCGTTCTGCGATCGTTTTCATCAGTGACCCTACAGCGTGGCCCCAGTCACTACTCGGTGCCTATTGACCAGTCGGCGGCGGGTCTTTCTTCCGTTGTCTCTTCGGCAGCTTCTTCAGTGGGTTCTTCTTCCAGTTCAACCGCGCCTGGGGG
>CAYNMY010000091.1:0-7570 GCA_964398275.1 uncultured Armatimonadia bacterium
ACCGTAGTGAAGGTGCCGTGTCGGTGGGGCCGTCGCCAGAGGAGAACATGTCACGGGTCTCGCCCGCGGTCGGGTTCGTGTTCATGTTCTGCGTGATCGCTTCCGTGGGCCTGGGTCTGCTGGGGGTACTGCCGATCCGCTACATGCAGCCGGTCTCCGCGCTGTACGTAATTCCGTTCTGCGTCTACATGGGGATCGTGCAGCGAGGTGTCGGGAGTCCCTTTATGGTACTGTGGCCCGCGCTCTACGCCATCCACGCGATCCTGCTTGTAGCCGGCGCGCCCATCTATTTCGCCGGCAAGTGGGAAGTGCTGAATATGCTCGTTCCCGTAATCGGTTACGGTGTGATAGCTGCCCTCGCCGCACACATCTACAGCCGTTACGCACTACGGCGGCTCAGGAGACTGGCGGCAAGCCCGGAGGGGACGGAGGCGAGAGCATGACGAACGAACTCGACCCGACCGTGCATCAGCCCACCCGCCTGCGTATTATGATGCTGCTGGCCGGCGTGGACAGCGCCGACTTCAACTTCCTGCGCACCACGCTTGCCCTGACCAACGGCAACCTCTCCGTGCATACGCAGCGCCTCGAAGAAGCAGGCTACCTCAGTGTAGCCAAGAGGTTCCAGGGGCGGATTCCGAGGACGAGCTACTCCCTGACCCAGGTGGGCAGGGAGCGGCTGGGCGAATACTGGCTGGCTATGGACGCCATTCGCGGGTCCGGTCAACCCAAATAGCCACGCTGTGTTGTCACGTCCGCGCCCAGTCGGCGTATGTCTTCGCGTTGTCGCCCCAGAGCGGGTGCTTGGCCCATTCCAGACCCTCGGGCTCGCTGTCCAGTTCCAACGCAATCACGGTGCACAGCTCGTTGGGCGGCTCCTGGGGTAGGCCATCCAGGTAGATGTTCTCGCCATCGCGGCGGATGCTTACCTCGATATCATCGCGGCCCAGAACGCGTGCGGAGTGAATATCGTTCTTCAGGCCGCAGAAGTGTAGCGTTTCTCCGTGCCAGCGCAGCACCCACAGGTAGAGCGTGTCGCCCTTCTGGGTCATGCAGCCCGTGGTCAGGAACTCGAAGAGGCGGCTGGCCCCCTGCGAGCCGTAGAAGGCCTCACCGTTTTGCCGGGTCCACTCGCCGAGTGCGGCAAGCCCTTGCTGGGCTGGTTCGGGGAAGCTGCCGTCGCCCCTGGGTCCGACGTTGAGCAGGAAATTCGCGCCGGCACCGGCCGCCTGCGCCATTATGGTCATCAGCTCCGGCACCGACTTCCAGTGCCGATCCCCCGCGCTGTAGCCCCACCAGCGTCGGTGCATAACCTCACATACCTCCCACGGGCGACCGGTGCCGGTGGCGGAGATGGTGCGCTCGGAGCTGTCAACGTACCCTTCGATGTGGTCTGCGTACTCGTCCGGTGGGTGGAGACTGGTGAGCTTCTCGCCGTGCAGTCGGTCGTTGATAAGCACCTGCGGCTGGAGGCTGCGGATGATATCGTCCAGCTCAACCGCCCGCCACTGCGCGGCGCTGTACGGCCACTGGCCATCAAACCACAGGAAATCAATCGGCCCGTAGTTCGTGCACAGTTCACGCACCTGGGCGTGTGTGTAGTCAATGAATTCGGCGAATTCATCTTCGTGCCCTTCGGGGCCCTCGAAGTAGACCGGCCAGTGCCAGTCAGCCAGGCTGTAGTAGATGCCCACGCGCAGCCCCGCCTGGCGACACCCCTCGACATACTCGGCGATAAAGTCGCGCTTGGCGGCAGTCGCTGTCGAAGTGAAGTCGCTAACCTCGCTTTCGAACAGGCAGAAGCCGTCGTGGTGCTTACTGGTGAGCACCATGTAGTTCATGCCCGCGTCCCTGGCGATTGCCGCCCATTCGTGGGCGTCGAACTTCGGCGCAGTGAACTGGTCGGCGAGCTTGAAGTACTCACTGGGCACCAGATGCTCGCGAAAGAGCACCTGCTCGCCGCGGCCCAGCAGCGCGTAGATACCCCAGTGCAGAAACATCCCGAACTTCGCCTCGTTGAACCACGCATCAATTGGCTCAGTCTTCGCTTCACTCATCAGAATTGCTCCCCTTCATGTGGTTATCTATGGCCGAACGGGTCAGCGTTGCCGTCCAACGGAATCTCGCCCAGGGCTTCGCCGCCTAGCTCGATTGCAAGCAAGTCATCCTGCTCGTTGACCCGGAGTCTTTCGTCGTGCTCGGCCAGGTCAATGAGCGTCACCAGCGTAATCGCTTCGATCAGTTCCTGGCTCTGGACCTGGAGGATGGTATCGGCCGGCTGCGTGGCGACAACCGGCGTAGACAACGCCTGGCGCAGCGCGACCGGCTGCGTGCACGCGAAACGCAGCTTGACCGTGGACTCCTTGCCCGTTATGGCGACTGTTTGTTGCTCAGCGCCAATGTCCGTCGGCAGGAAGGTATGAAAGCGGGCCTCAAACTGGCCGTGTGTAGCGAAGCGGGCGCGGTCCACTATCAGGTAGCGCTGCTCGCCGAGGTTGACAAACGTCCGCGAGCAATGCTCTACCGAGGCTCCCCGGTAGTACTCGCCGCCGAAGCAGTCGCTGGTGTCCAGCTGGATAGCGAAGCAACCGTTGTGCTCGAAACTGCGCGTCTGGCTGATGCTGTCGGGTCGGACGCCGACGCCGTCGAGCAGGATCGTATTCTTGCTCAGTGGGCCACAGCCGTACAGCTCAAAGCGGAACCCGGAGAAGGTGGTATCAATGTAGCTGCCGTCGCTCGCGTTGACGAGCATCGCCTCGTCACCGACGACGAGCCAGAAGGCCATCAGGTCAACGTGCCTGTGCGGGACCTGCAGGCTGCCGCCCCGGATGGTCATACAGGTCTGCGGGTTGGGGAGGGCGTCGGAGAGGTAGCCCCACTTAATGCCGCCGAGCAGCTTGTTCGGGGGCACATCAATGGCTTCGGTGTCTTCATCTCGCGCGGTCGGCCCGAGCAAGCCGTACAGCGTCGCTTCCGGCCAGCTACCGCCGCCGAACCCGCCCTCGCGGGCGGCGATGGCGTCCAGCATCGGCACGTAGCCTTGCAGGCCCAGCCGCTCCAGGAGGCGATAGTGGAAGGCGAAAACGCGGAAGTTGTTGGAGTCGCCGAAGCCCGATGCCTGGCCGTTGGGGCAGAATAGCAGGGGGAAGAGCGCGGTATTGCCCACGCCGGTGCGGGCCATGAGCGGGTGGCTGGTGGCGGTGGCGGCCTCGTGGCTGAGCAGGTACAGGAAGCCGTAGCGCATCCCGTAGTTCCAGTAGCCCAGGCCCTCGGGCCAGCCGCCGTCGTCGTGGAGGGACTCGAAGAACGCCGTAATACCGTACTCGGCATGCTCGAGGACCTCCGCGGAGTTATCCAGCTCTTCCCAGAGCGCCAGGGCCAGCATGCCCGCGCCGCCGTTACAGACCGCAGTCCAGTTGGAGTACTCCTTGTCGCGCCACCCGGCCACGCCCTCGGCAATGGAGCGCAGGTAGGCGGTGGTCTGGCGCCGGGCCATAGTGATGATCAGATCGCGTTCCTCATCGGTCAATTCGTCATACAGCCAGTCGTAGGCCAGCGCCAGGGTCATGCCGATTTCGCCGAAGGACAGATCGTAGTAGGAATCCGTGGGGGGGTCTTCCGGGCCGCGCCAGTCAATCCACGACCAGTAGTCCCAGCCGGCGGGGAGCTTTACGTATTGCCAGGCGAGTTCTCGATAGCGGGCATCACCTGTGCGGCGGTATTCAACCAGCATCGTCACGATGCGCTGTTGGAGCTGGCGCATACGGATCAGGTGCCAGTTATGCGCGGTCACATCGGGGTCGGGTAGAGCGACCTCCGCAGCGGCGGTCGCGACTTCGCTGTGGTAAAGCTCGCGGACACAGCTCGCCACTGGATCTGCTGAATCGAACCGGCCATCAATGGCGCCAAAGTCCTGGGGATGAGCGAACAGGCGGGGGTGTGGCGTCAGCTCAGGCATGATGGTGGCTCCCTTGTGGGGCGTGTCAGGCGGCTGTAGGCTAGCTCAATTCCATTGCAAAGTGGTCGTATCCGTCCAGGTCAAACCAGTCGCTGGGATGCGCCCAGGGCACGCCCAAGTCGCTGTAGAGCTTACCCTCGCGCCGGCACCGATGGATGACATCGTCAATGCCATTGATGGCCGTAAACATACTGTCGCCGCGCGGCTCCCGGGTGATGTATTCGTCGGATACCCTGTGGATCGTCCCACACGACTCGTAACCACCGTTGACCGCGAGCGTGTGCACGCGCGTCATCTCCGCCGGGCAGTTAAGCTCGTCGTCCAGGCCGCGCAGATAGCGCACCGCATTGCGGAAGACCTCGTCGTGGGGCCGCTCGCCGTCATCGCCGATATACTCGTGGCTGCGGTTGTGATACCAGAACAAGCAACCGGTGTAGTAGGACCAGAAGGCCTCGCCCTTGGTGCCGTATATGTGCGTCGTCGGCCCGTAGCCTTTCCAGCCGGCCACCGTGGTCAAGAAGATGATCCGCGTGCCGCCTTCGGTTTTTATCTCCAGACCGGCGGTGTCCTCGCCTTCGATGGGATGGGCCTTGTATATTTCGCCGCGTACCCGCGCCGGCTGGTCGGCCCGGCCCCACTCGGGGGAGGCCCAGTACAGCGCATTGAACAGATAATGGGCCACCGGGTTATTGGTCGGCCCGTCTAGGACGTACTTGTCGCCGATTTTGAAGCGGCCTGCCCACCTATTTCGTGCGTAGTAGTCATCATCTCGCGACCCTATCTGGGCCACGCGTATATCCAGTATCTCGCCCAGCTTGCCGTCGCAGACGCGCCGTTTCAGCTCGCGGACGGTGTACTTGGACTGATTCTGGTAGCCGATGACACAGAAGTGCCCGGTCCTGCGCTCGGTTTCGATAATGGCGTCTACGTCCTGGACGGTAGCTGCCGTCGGCTTTTCCAGGACGACATCGTAGCCGGCCTCCATCGCCGCAATCGCCATCTCGGCATGGTCGAGGATACCCACCGGCAGGGCTACTATCTCGGTATTGCCCTGCTCGGCTGCGAGCATCTCGTCATAGGCGTTGTAGATCTTTATGCCGCGCTCATTGTAGTCGGCTACGGCCTCGGGATACTTGTCGGGGCTGCGGATTACCACCCCCGAATACTCGGTATATCCTTCTTCGCAGAGGGTGTTGATGCTCTGGCTGTAGCTGGTGGCGTAGTGGCTTACGCCCACCAGGACGATCTTCGCAGGCTCAAACTCTAGTTCCTGATTCACACAGATTCCTCCTTACGGGTTCTGCTCACAACTGGGGTATGTTCAACCCACCGTCCAGATGGAGGACCTGGCCGGTAGAGAAGTCCATCTCTCCCTGACTGATGGCTACCACGACCTTGGCAACATCCTCCGGCGTGCCCAATCGGCCCTGCGGCACCAGGCCGTCGGCGATGCGCTGGACGTACTTGTCCCGCACGGGTGCGATCATGGGTGTATCAATGATGCCGGGAGCAATCTCAAACACTGGGATGCCCTCTGGAGCGAGGCGCACCGCAAAGCACTGGGCAATCATGTGCAGGGCGGCCTTGGATATGCAGTAGGGCGCCCGGCTCGGGCTGACCGACCAGGCGGAGATCGAACTCACGAAAACGATCCGGGGCGTGGGCACGACCTCGCGCTCGCGCAGATCAATCATAGCATTGGCCGCGGCCAGCGCCAGGAAATACGGACCCTTGACGTTCACGCCGATAACCCGATCGAAGTCGGCCTCATCATCACTGGCCAGCATATCCCCCCGCGACTTGACCGATATGCCGGCGTTGCTGACCAGCAGGTCGAGCCGGCCAAAACGGTCCAGCGTGCTTCGCAAGAGCCGCTGTCGGTCCTCGGGCGAGGAGACATCTGCTTCCACTAGTAGGGTTGCAGCCCCCGCGGCTTCCACCTCGGCGCGTGTCTCCTCGGCTGGCTCAAGGGGGGGCACGTAGTTGATGACGACATCGTGTCCCGCCTGCGCCAGGCCCACCGCGATTCCTCGGCCGATGCCGCTTGAGGCGCCTGTTACCAGCGCAACTGGTCTCATCCCGACTGACCTCCTGATCTGGACTTTGCCCGGTATTATGCCACTGTGGGTGCATAATTCAAGGTCGCCGGGAGAGTGCTCAGAGCCGCCGCTCGATGGTCAGCCCGGCCCGAGGATGTAGCTGGGCGGGATATCGGGGCTGAAGCTACACCGGGGCCGCCTATGCTGCCTTTGGCCAGCCACTGCAAGTGGGCCTCAAGTAGGACTTCCGCCGCCCGGCCGGCCGCCAAGCAAGCACCACACCAGGCGTCGAGCGTGACGCCGAACGCCTGGCGACGATTTGCTCTGCCCGGCGGCAACTACTGCTCGTAGGCCACGCCCAGCATGCTGAGCGCGTGGTCGAGGTGCTTTTCGCATTCATCGAACTTCTCGGCGGATAGCGCCGCCCGTGCAGCCTTCAGCAGTTCGCCAATCGGCGCCGCCGCCTCCGGGTCGGCGGCCATAATCCTCACATAGGGCTCCTGGGCCAGGGCAAACTTCGCCTTAATGCGCTGCTTCTGCGGCACCCTGGCGTAGGACGGGTCGCTTTCGTGGCCCGCGGGGATTCCCGTAGTATCGGTAGTCACGGCGGGCACCGTTTCGCTTGGTTCGGTCGGGGGCGGTACTGGTGTGGGCGCCGGCGGGCCGACCGTCTCGCGATCGGTAACGACCGGTGATACGGGCTTGACCCGTTCCGGGACGACGATCTCTGCGCCAGTCATAAACGGCTGGAGGTGCTTCAGCAGGTTACGGGCAATCTCGGCGCGCCTGGCCAGATAGTCTTCCTCAGAGAGACCGCGCGCCACGTTGAAGGCGTCAATGGTCAGCAGCAGCGCGGCGCTGCGCGACATCGTGCTCTCGGGTCTGACTTCCGGGGCGGGACCGCTTCGGCTTGCAGCAACCGGCGGGGTGTAGGTGGGCACCGGCGGCAGCTCCGCGCCTGCGGGCATCCTTGACTTGGGCGTGCTCAGCGGCAGTTGGGTCTTGATATTCTTCGCCCACATTTGGGCCAGCGCCTTCGCTGCTATATTGTTGGCCTCGGCCTCTTCGGGGTAGACGGATATAATCCTCACATCCCCGGAGTATACTGACCACTTTCCGTCCTTCTGGGCAACTCTCACCTGCGGGTTCTGCGTGTCCTGAGTTGAGATGACCTCGGCGATAGCCTGGTCAATCGCGCCGGAGCGCTCGGCCAGGGAACCGTATGACCCCGCCGTGCGAATCCTGGCCACTACACCGTTGGCGATGTAGATGGTATCGCTCTGCTGCGCGGCCAGGGGGGCAAGCAGCCCACACACAAACAAGACTGTTGCGCTGACACAAATAATTGTCCGAACTCTTAGCATTTGTACCGTCCTCCCAGATTTCGATCCCGACGCGCTGGTGCGTCGGCTCGCTTCGTTGCTATTGACTCTCCGGCTCGGCCCCCGGTTCCAGTTCGCCCGCCCGCGAGAGCTGCGCCGCCCGACGCAAACGGCTTACCACGTCGTCCTGGTTGAGCAGCTCCATTAGATGGAACAAGCTGGGGCCGATGGTCGTGCCGGTTACGGCTGCT
>CAYNMY010000092.1:0-7544 GCA_964398275.1 uncultured Armatimonadia bacterium
GCAGGCGTCGGCTTTGCCGCGGGATACCCGGGAACGCCCTCCTCCGAGATTCTGCAGACGCTCTCGGCCCTGACCCAAGTCCCCGTCGAGTGGGCACCCAACGAGAAGACTGCCCTCGAAGCAGCGGTGGGTGCAGCATTGGCCGGCGCTCGCGCTTTGGCGACGATGAAGCACGGCGGGCTCAATGTGGCTGCTGACCCGCTCTTTACCGCTGTTTATACCGGCGTCGAAGGCGGGCTGGTCATCGTCACCGCCGATGACCCCGGCCTGCACAGTTCCCAGAACGAGCAGGACAACCGCCACTACGCCTTTGCCGCAAAAGCGCCGATGCTCGAACCCGCCGATTCCCAGGAAGCCCTCGAATTCACGCGGCGCGCCTTCGAGCTCAGTGAGCAGTTTGATATTCCCGTACTGCTGCGCACCACCACGCGCATCAGCCACTCGAAGGCCCTGGTCCAGCCCGGGCCGATCGCCCCGGTCCAGCCCGGCCACGAGCCGCCGGAGAACCGGGCCAAGTACGTGATGATCCCCGCAAACGCCCGCGTGCGCCACCGTGACCTGCTTGATCGCCTTGCCTCTCTGACCGAAATCAGCAATAGTGACGAATTCAACCGCATTGAGCCTGGCGACGCCAGCCTGGGAATTATCGCCTCGGGCGTCGCCTATCAGTATGCCCGCGAGGCCGCGCCGCAGGCCAGTTTTCTGAAGATCGGAATGCCCTTTCCCTTCCCGGGCGAGCTGGTCAGGGAATTCGCCGGTAGTGTTGACCGCCTGGTCGTATTCGAGGAACTCGACCGTATCCTCGAGGCGCAGGTGCGCACGCTGGGCCTGGACTGCGAGGCCAAGCCCGATGAGATGCTGGTCGGTGAACTCTCTCCGCAAGCCGCCGCCCAGGTCATCCACGGGGTCAGGCCTCCCGAAGCTCCTGCACCCGACGTCCCGCCGCGACCGCCGATAATGTGCGCCGGCTGCCCTCATCGTCCTGTCTTCTATATCCTCAAGAAGCTCAAGTGTTACGTCACCGGCGACATCGGCTGCTACACCCTGAGCACGCTGCCGCCCCTGGAGACGCTCCAGACCTGCCTATGTATGGGCGCGGGCGTCGGCCAGGCCCACGGTATCTCCCAGGTCTATGATGGCGACCGGCCGATTGTGGCAGTAATCGGTGACTCGACCTTCATTCACTCCGGCATTACCGGCCTGGTCAATATGGCGTATAATCAGTCCACGGCTACGGTGGTGATTCTGGACAACCGCACCACCGCCATGACCGGCGGCCAGAACCACCCGGCCACGGGACGGAACCTGCGCGGGGAGCCGGCGCCGGAGCTGGACCTGGCCGCACTGTGCCGGGCGGTTGGCGTCAAGCGTGTTCGGGTTGTTGATTCCTACGATCTGACCCAGCTTGAAGAAGTGCTCGGCGAAGAGACCAGCGCTGGCGAGCTTTCCGTGGTCATTACCCGCCGGCCGTGCATACTTCTACGCGGGCGGGTGGAGGAACGTGTTCAGTTCGATGCCGAGGCATGCGTAGGCTGCGGGATGTGCCTGGAGATCGGCTGCCCGGCGATCGTAGCTGCTCCGGCGGAGGAAGCCGAGGCAGGGCGCAATCCGCGCCAGCGCCCCCTGGTTCAGCCGGCGATGTGCAACGGCTGCGGCGTCTGCGTCCAGATCTGTCCACGCAGCGCCCTCAAACTAGTCTGACAACCTATCCACATCGGTACGACAGGCGTCTCGCCTGTCGGAGCCAATAAGCCATCTTCACTAAACAACCAATGAACACTGCACACACCACGTCAATAATGTTAGTCGGTGTCGGTGGCCAGGGCGTCCTGACTGCCTCCGAGATCATTGCCCAGGCCTGCCGCCACGAAGGATATGACGTCAAGAAGAGCGAAGTACACGGTATGGCCCAGCGTGGGGGCAGCGTGATCTCGCACGTGCGTTATGCTGAGGCCGGACGGGTCCACGCGCCGGTCCCGGCGCAGGGGCAGGTGGACCTGCTGGTCGGGTTCGAACTGCTCGAGACGCTACGGGCACTGGGCTGGCTGAAGGTCGGGGGAATAGCCGTGGCGAATATGCTGCTTGTTACCCCACCGCTGGCGGCGGGCGGAGTTGTGCCTAGCCGGGATGAGGCTGTTGCCCGGATCCAGCAGCACGTGCAGCGGCTGGTCAGAGTCAAGGGGGAGGAATTGGCCCATCGAGTGGGGAACATACGCACTGCTAATACAACTGTAGTCGGGGCGACAGCAGCATTGATGCCGGTATCCGTGGACAGTTGGCAGCAGGCGGTGACCGAGGTGGTGCCGCCCGGGACCGGGCAGATCAACTGGCAGGCCTTTGAGTTGGGTCGGGACGTGACATTGAATCGCGAGGCGAATAGCAAATGATCTGGGACGTGCGCAATGAATGTATGAGCGCTGATGAGCGCGAGGTCATTCAGGTCCGTAGACTCCAGGCGATGCTGGGGCGAGTCAAGGCGGCGGTACCGTGCTATACCGAGCTGTTGGCCGACGTTGACCCCCAGGACATCCAGAGCCTCGCTGACCTGAGCAAACTGCCCTTTACTACCAAAGATGATCTGCGCGTCTACTACCCCTACGGGATGTTTGCCGTGCCGATGGAGGATGTGGTGCGCATTCACTCGTCGTCAGGCACCACCGGCAAGCCCACGGTCGTCGGCTACACGCGCAGTGACATCCAACTTTGGGCGGAGCCCATCGCCCGCACGCTGTGTGGCGGGGGTGCAATGGAGAACGACATCCTGCACAATGCCTACGGGTACGGGATGTTTACGGGCGGACTGGGTTTGCACTTCGGCGGCGAGCTGCTCGGCCTGACGGTCCTGCCGATGTCCGGCGGCAATACCAAGCGCCAGATCATGACAATGCAGGATTTCGGCAGCACCCTGCTATCCTGCACACCGTCGTACGCCCTGCGCCTTGCGGAAGTGGCGGAGGAAGAGAGTGTTGACATCGCTGCGCTTGCCCTGCGCGTCGGCTACATGGGTGCCGAGTCCTGGACCGAATCAATGCGCCAGGAGATCGAGACGCGTATGCGGATAAAGACCTACAATATCTATGGGCTGACCGAGGCCATCGGGCCAGGCGTTTCGTTCGAATGCGAGCTCCAGGATGGCTCGCACATCAACGAAGACCACTTCATCCCGGAAATAATTGACCCCGAGACCGGCGAAGTTCTGCCCGACGGCGAGTACGGTGAACTGGTCTTCACCTGTGTCACCAAGCAATGCCTGCCGCTAGTGCGCTACCGTACCCGGGATATTTGCAGCCTCAACCACCAGCCCTGTGCATGCGGCCGCACCACGACCCGCATGAGTCAGGTTGCCGGACGCACCGACGATATGCTTATCATTCGCGGCGTGAACGTCTTCCCCTCGCAGATCGAGCAGGTACTGGTTGGCTTCGACGAGCTTGAGCCGCAGTACCAGATCGTCGTTGACCGGGAGAGGGCGCTGGACGAGCTGGAGGTACACGTGGAGGTATCGCCAGGCTATTTTGCTGACCGCGTCGGCGAGCTGGAAATACTGCGCGACCGGGTCGCTAACGAGATCGAAAGCGTTCTGGGTATCAGCCTGCAGGTCCACCTGGCCGAGCCCCAGTCACTGGCGCGTAGCGAGGGGAAAGCGCAACGCGTGCTGGACAAGCGCGATTTCAACAAGTAGACTATCCTGTACCAACATCCCCACGGGTGCGTTTCGGAGGGACGACCATGCAGATGATACAGCAGGTGTCAGTCTTCCTGGAGAACAAGTCGGGCCGACTGGCCGAGGTCACTGCGGCCCTGGCAGCCGCCAACATAAACATTGTGGCGCTATCAATCGCGGAGACCTCGGACTTCGGCATACTGCGTTTCATCTGCGACCAGCCCGATCAAGCAGTGGGCGTACTGCACGAGGCCGGCTTCTCGGTCGGTGAGACCGATGTGCTGGCGGTGCAACTGCCCCATCGTCCGGGAGGCTTGGCCGAAGCCCTCGACGTCATCGAGCCGCTTAACATCAACATCGAGTACCTGTACGCCTTTGCCAACCCCGGCCAGGATGCCGTGGTGGTAATGCGGGTGGAGAACGGACGCAATCAGCAGGTCGGTGAGGCTCTCGAGCAAGCCGGCTTTGGGCTGCTTTCACCCCAGGAGGCCTATGACCTGTAACGGTCACCGCCACATCCGGGCCCAGACCGGTTCGGAATGTCCCAGTTGGCGTACAAAGCTCGATGCTCATATACTGTTGCTGAGGCTGTTTGACAGTCTACAATCAATAAGGAGGAAGAAGCATATGAAATCAACACAGATCAGAACCGTACTTGGTACGGTCGTCATTCTGGCCGTAGCCCTGGCACTGATCGGATGCCCCCCGAAGCCGACGGAGGAGCTCCCGATCGCCCGCCCAGTCACGCCAAGCCCGACAGTACCTGCGCCTGAAGGAGAGCCGATAAAGATCGGCGCGATCTTCAGCGTCACTGGTCGGTCCTCACCCCTGGGCGATCCCGAAAAGAAGACTGCCGAGATGCGCGAGGAGCAGGTCAACGCCAGCGGTGGCGTCCTGGGACGACCCCTGGAGGTCATCGTCAAGGACGATGAGAGCATGCCCGACGGAGCAGTAAAGGCCGCTAACGACCTGATCGAACAGGGCGTAGTGGCGATCATTGGTCCGTCCACGACGCCCTCGACAATGCCACTGAAGGATATCTGCGAGGAGGCCGGCGTGCCCCTGATCGCCTGCGCGGCGGGCAAAACGATCACGGACCCGGTCGCCAGCTACGTCTTCGCGGTGCCCCAGACCAACGCGCTGGCGGTGCAGAAGTGTTTCGAGTACCTGGAGAAAGAGGATATCAAGAAGATCGGCCTGATCTACGTCGCCAACCCCTATGGGGAAGATGGAAAGGATAACGTAGAGGAATTTGCGGCCGAGAAAGATGTTGAGATCGTCGCCACTGAGACCTTCGGCGGGGATGACACTGACATGACCACGCAACTGACCAAGATCAAGGCTGCGCAGCCGGGGGCACTGATCTGCTGGGGCACCAATCCCGGGCCATCGAGCGTGACCAAGGACGCCAAGACCATCGGCCTGGATGTGCCGATACTCCAGAGCCACGGCGTAGCCAACATGAAGTTCATCGAACTCGCCGGGGAGGCCGCCAACGGTGTTCAGCTTCCCGCCGGCCGCCTGATCGTCTGGGAGCAGTTGGCCGATGGCGACCCGCACAAGGATGTGCTCAGGGATTTCGCTACCGCCTATCAGGAGAAGTATGACCAGGCGCCCAGCACCTTTGCTGGCCATGCCTACGACTCCTTCTGGATTGCCGTACAAGCAATCACGGAGGCGGGGGAAGCCGACCGGGCCAAGGTCCGCGACGCCATAGAGCAGATAAAGGACTTCCAGGGCACTGCCGGGGTCTTCAACTATTCGGCGGAAGACCACAACGGCCTGACCCTGGACGCTTTCGTCTGGGTCGAGATCGTTGACGGTGCCTGGCAACTCGTTGAGTAGCTCTCCGGGCAAACGTCGCAGCATCTACTGAGGCAACTGCCGAGCCAGAGGTTCGCCTATGAGCCTGACTGACCAGTTAGTCCAGTACCTGGTCACCGGCGTTTCTGTCGGTGCGATCTACGGGCTGGTCGGACTAGGGTTTGCGATAATTTTCAACGCCACCGGGGTAATTAACTTTGCCCAGGGCGAGTTCGTAATGCTCGGGGGCATGTGTGCGGTCGCCTTCACGGGACTGGGTATGCCCTTAATTACGGCGGCGTTGTTGTCGGTTGCCGTGGTGACCGCGATCGGACTGCTGGTGGAGCGGCTAACCATCCGCACTCTGCCCGGCGCCTCGATAATCACGCTGATAATCGCAACCATTGGCGCCTCCTTTGTACTCAAAGGAGGCGCCAAGCTACTGTGGGGGCCGGAAGCGGTCATACTCCCTGCATTCAGTGGCCATCAGCCCCTGCATATCGGCGCGGCCGGCATAGCCCCCCAGCGCGTCTGGGTGATGGGCGTGGTACTGGTCAGCGTCATCGGTGTGCAACTCTTCTTCAAGTATACCCTCGCTGGCAAGGCGATGCAGGCCTGCGCCATCAACCGCTCCGCCGCCCAGCTCGTCGGTATCAACATCAACCGGATGGTCAGTGTCAGCTTTGGCCTGAGCGCGGCCCTGGCGGCGCTGGGGGGCATAGTGCTCACCCCGGCGACCATGATGCGCTACTCCCAGGGCGCCACCTTCACCCTGACCGGTTTTCTGGCCGCCGTGGTCGGCGGCTTGGGCAACGGCATCGGCGCGGTGGTCGGCGGGATAATGCTGGGGGTGCTCGAAGCCCTGGCCGGCGGTTTCATTGATATTATCACCGGAGGCCTGATCCATTCCGGCTACAGCAAGGCCATCGCCCTGGCGGTGGCTCTGCTGGTACTATGGCTGCGGCCCCAGGGACTGCTGGGGCGTCGGGAGAGGGAAGCGGCATGAGCGCGGCCGCGCAGAGGATCGAAAAAGGCATCCGCTGGGGGAATCTAATCAGGGTGACGGGCTGGCTGCTGCTCGCGGCGGCCGTGATGACGCCGTTGCTGCTGGGCGAAGGCTACCGGTTGCCGGGCGGCATCGGCAAGAACTATCTGCTCACCATCGGCATCTTCATCGGCATCCATGCCATCATCGCGGTCGGCCTCGGGCTGCTGATGGGCTATGCTGGGCAAGTCTCGCTGGGCCATGCCGCCTTCTACGGACTGGGAGCGTATACCTCGGCCATCTTGACGACAAAGCTCGGCGTCCCGCCCGTCCCCGCCATGTTGGCCGGTATCGTCCTCACCGCCGTGATCGCACTGCTGCTGGGCACACCGACGCTGCGCTTACACGGCCACTACCTGGCGATGTTCACACTGGGCCTGGGTATGATTGTCCAGATCGTTTTCAACCAGGCGCGGGGGCTTACCGGCGGATTTGGTGGGGTGAGAAACATACCCCATCTGGGGATAGGCTCGTGGCAGCTTGACACCAAGCCCGAATTCTACATTGTGGTGGTGCTGGTGCTGGGCCTGACACTGCTGATGGCACACAATCTGGTCAACTCCCGCACCGGGCGAGCACTGCGGGCGCTGCATGAGAGTGAGCTGGCGGCGGCGATATGCGGCGTGGATGTCGCTCGCGGCAAGCTGCAGATATTCGTGATTAGCGCCGTGTTGGCCTCGGTGGCCGGCAGTCTTTACGCGCACTTTATGCGCTTTGTCAGCCCGGGCCCCTTCGGTTTTGTCTTTTCCGTAGATCTGCTTATAATGGTTGTGGTCGGGGGCGCTGCCAGCGTCTGGGGACCAGTCGCGGGTGCCGCTCTTTTCAACATCCTCTCCGAGACTCTCGGCAGAATCGGCGCGCATATCCCCTGGGTCGCCGCCCTGGACCTCGTCCTGTTCGGCGCGTGTCGAGTAGGTTTCTCCGCTGCCGATGTTCCAGCCGTTGGTTTTCTGATAGCCTTCGGCCCACCAGCCGTCGGGGATGCTCATGTTGAGGACGCCGTTGGCGGCGGCTTTCATTCCGCTGGTTCCG
>CAYNMY010000093.1:0-7534 GCA_964398275.1 uncultured Armatimonadia bacterium
AGTTTCACCCCTACCAAGAACATCACCTGTGGGGAAGGCGGTATGGTAACTACCGGTGATAGTGCCCTGGCTGAGAGGCTGCGCCTGTTACGCAGTCATGGGGTAGATCGTCCTTACCATCACGTATTAGTTGGCTATAACTACCGAATGACCGAAATCCAGGCCGCCCTGGGCCTCGAGCAGATGCGCAGACTTGAGGAAGTGATTTCTCGCAAGCACCGATATGCTGACATTCTGCGGGGGTATCTATCTGAGTGCGATGGCGTCCTCGCCCCTTATGTGCATCCCGACGCCCGGCACGTCTATATGATGTACACGATCCGGATTCCCCCCGCGGGGAGCATGAATCGAGACGAGCTGGCTCGGCGCTTGGGTGAGTGTGGCATTCCCACCAAAATATACTTTCCTCCCGCCCATACTCAACCGGCGCTGGGGCCGTGGTCGACCGATGTTGTACTTCCTCGCACTGAACGGGCCGCCGACGAGATACTGTCCCTGCCGTTCTTCGCCAGTATGACCGAGGAGCAAGTGCATTATATCGGCTCTACTATCCAGGGCCTCCTGGCTGGCTGATGAGGCGCGCCCGCCTCACCCAGGGAGTTAAGTCAGCGAGACATCATAAGTTTCCTGGCCCCCGGAAAAGCACCCAGGGTGATCTCAGCCTTGCTCAGTGGCGCCTTCCACGATGGCAATTCCCTCGTCGGTCAGGTCGTAGAGTTCATAGACGAGGGTATCAATGGCCTGGTCAGTGGCCGGCAGGACTGACAGGCTCAAGTACACTCGTGAGCGTCAGTACCCCGGGCCGCACTTCCACGCTCTTTAGTTCCACCCCGCTTTGGTCCAGGCGCTGGGCGATCAATTCAGTCAGCTTGTCCACCAACTGGCCGCGCATAACCCCGGTGACTCCGAGTTTGCCGGCCTTGACCTTGGTGACCTGCAGGACTAGTTCACCGTCTACTACTTCGGGGACGATATTGACCCGAACGCGCACTGGCACGAAGGCAACCTTCGTGCGAACGCTAGCCTCGATGAAGCCTTCTCCAAACGCAACTCGGGGCGCTTTGAGTCCTGACGGCAGGTCCAACTCGTCGCGATGCTCAGCCAAGTAGGCGTTGATGTCCGCGTCGGAGAGCTGGATCTGCAGTGTAGGTTTGACCCCGCGCATCGCCCGTATCTGCGCTTCACCGAACTGCGCCACAGCTTGCTGAACCGTGTTCTTAGGGCCAAATGAGCGGCTGGCGCGTTCCACAATCTCGCCGGGCGAGGAGAAGAGCATCACCAGGAGCAGCACAAAAATGATACTCAGGACTGCAGTGGCTACCAGGGACCCACAGCAAAACCCGGAGCGCCGGCGGGAGGAATCGCGGCCTTCAGCAGCCGACGGCTCTGGTGAACTTTGGCTTACGGTGTTGTTCGCGCCCATAATTGTCTCCCACCTGCGGTAAAAGCAACAGCGAAGCCAAGTATACTCGTCTAGGCCTCGCGCTGCTCGAGCAATGCTTGCAGATCATCTACATCCTCGTCGGTGATAGGGGCCCCGTATTCCCAGGGCTGGCCGGTCAGCGAAGACTTGAACATACCCAGGAGCGTCTGGAAACCGCGCAGGGAGACCTCAAGGTTGCACTCATGCACCGCCGCCGGGTCTTCTATCCACTTGCCCACCGCGCGGGTGAATTCAGCCTGGGCCTGCTCATTGTCGTCCGCCCATGAAGTTGGCCCTCCGACGGGTTCGCTCATTCCCTGGGCCTGATAGCCCCAGCCCTCGTTCTGGGGGTGCCAGGCGTAGCCCTCGGGACCCCAGATATTGTACTCCAGGTGCATGTAGCAGGTGCGCGCGCCCCGGGTGTTTATTGTGTCCTGGCTGGGAATCCACAGGACCTCGATGGGGCCGGGGAAGAGAATCCGGGCCAGGGTCTGGCGCGGAGCGTAATGTTGGATCGGGCTTTGGAAGCCTTCTGCTCCCGCCGATGTGGCCCAGACTTGTAAAGGATCCACGTCCTGCAGCCACATTAGCACCCCGTCCATCATGTGGCCGCCCATTTCTAGTAGGGAGTTGGAGAAGCTGGTGGCGCGCATGAACTTGATCTCGCCAATGCAGCCGTCAGCCAGCAACTGACGGAACTCCTGGTAATGGGGCATATACCGGCGCTGGTGGTTAACGGCCATCAAGCAGCCGGTCTCCGCGGCGGCGGCAGCCAGGGCCTCGCCCTCGGAGGGGCGCAAGGCCATAGGCTTTTCCATAGTGACCGCCTTGACGCCGGCCCGCGCACTCTTAACCGCCGGCTCGACACGGACCGTCGGATGGGTCATGATGTGGACTATGTCGGGCTGCTCCTCGGCCAGCATAGTGTCCCAATCGGTGTACAGACCCGTAACGCCAAATTGCTCACCCCTCTCCTGCAATTTTTTGCCATCAATATCACATAGAGCCACTAGTTCCATCTCCGGTATGCATTCAAGCATCTCAGCCTGATGAGTGCCCCGAACTCCGCATCCGATAATCGCACAGCGGTGGTTTGGCATAACGCAACTGCCTCCTTTTCGTACCTTGTCAACACAATCTGGGCAGAATCGAGTTTACCCAGGATTTCTGGCCTACGTTGTTGCTTGGGGCAACATTCTTTGCTTGATATATAAGTTCCTGCCCCATGCCGAGAAAATGCGAGAGAGTCTCATTATCGTCGGCACCATTGCGACCTGACACCGATACCTACTTCAGTAGCTGTGGGAGATAGCCAAAGACATACGTAGGGGTGATACCCGCCGGGAAGCCGCCACCTGCCGCACCGCGTTAAATCTCCAGGGCGTCGGCGTAGACCAATCGTCGACCAGCTTCCAACCTCACTGCAGTTAGAACGCCAGTTTGCACCTTGTCGGTGAAGAGGAGTTCATACTCCTTGATGACCAGTCGGAAGGGCTGTGAGTCCCGCGCGGCGGGTAGGGTGACGGTGCCCGTCCAGCCCCCGATACCGCGACCCTTCGACCGTTGTAGGGCAAATGCCTCGTCGGAAGCCGGCACCCACCCCAACGCGCCAGCGTTCTCCAATTTCTTCTCGACGCCGACCTCGATTTGGCTGCTCTGGGGTCCGACAGCAGAAGCGGCATAACTGGCGCCAGTTACGGTCACAGTAAGCTTGGTCGCGTCCTGCGAATCGAAAACGACGGTAGCCGAGCGGTCCGGGGCGAGCTGGGCGAAATCCGCCAGCACCACTCGGGAGAGCTTGACATCTCCCTGGGGGCCCTGCACCGACATCGGCTGATAGCGCGCCAGGGCCATACGCACGAACGGGAAGTAGGCGTCGCCCGGATCAATCTCAATGTCGCAGTACCAGAGCTGGCGCTCTTCATCGTAGCCGACTTCGTGGCCGGCCACCGAGACCTTCGTCCCGGGCACCTCCTCAAGAGTCAAGTTAGACTCAGTGGTTGATGCCAGTGTAAACGCCGCAACCGGAGGCCCGGCACTCTGCACCGCGGCTGACTTCCAGAGGGGATCCTGACCCCACAAGGTCACGTGTTGGGCGAGACGCTTGGTGCCTTGTGTAGCCCGCACCATGGTGAGTATCGGCTGCCTCTGCTGCGGGGACTGGTACAGGACTACTCCCAGCAACTCCCCGTCCCCCGAAGAGTACCAGGGGCGTTCCAGGTACACGCGCAGGCCACCTCCGCGCCGAGTGCTGACCAGGCTGTTTTTGGTCTGCTCCCGCTGCCAGCCGAACGTAGGTATGACGTAGAGTACTTTGGGAGGCGAGGGCCGGGCGGAGTTGAGCACATCTACTGCCATTTTTTCGGAGGTGCGAGTTAGATCAAGCTGGCCCGAAGTCACTTTCTCCGGGTCAAAGTACTCCCGGAAGCGGCTGGCAGCGACCGCCGTGTAGCTCACGCGCCGGTACTTGGTATCGCCGAATTCATGGCGCTGGCGAATGCCTATCTGCGTATGTTGCGGCCTGATCGGCACCTCACCCACATCCGCCTTGCCTGACAGGGTGTGGGGACGTGGTTCGGAGAGCGCATCAATTGGCTCTTCCCACTCGGCCTGGATGTCTAGTTTTGCGGTGCTCTTCCCGCTGATGGGCATCTGGTCAAGCACCGTGGCGTAAGTAGCCCCGATCCCCTTTGAGGTCTTGAGTTGTTGCCACGCGGGGATGATCAGCGGCTGCTGCACGGCATGTACCACCACCAGATGCCGATGAGGAGTAAGCATCCAGTGTTTGCCCTCTTCGGCGTCCTCCTTGAGCTGGGTAACCTGCTTGACTTGGGCTTGGCTCAGCTTGACTCGATTCATCCATTGGGGCATCTTTCGGGTCTCGTGGAGTTGCCGGAACACCTGCATTGTCTGCGCCTTCGGCAAGTTGGCCTGCCGGATAGCAGGCGCGGCAATTCCCTCAGTGATCCAGCGCCACATCCCCAGGCGCGGCAGCTCTTTCGGCTTAGTGTACGTGCTGACGATAATGTCGGCCGTTTCTGCTTTCGCCAGCGGCACACGCAGTAGCAGATAATCGGCGTCGAAAGCCGCCTCAGTTTTGCCGTCGGGATCCTCGTACAGCATAATGCGGAACGCCGTCAGCCGTGGCCACGTGCCCTCAAAGGGAATCCGCAGTATCTGCTCCTCGGCATCCTCGCCGGCGAACAGCGGCTTAATCCGGATGAGGACCCCCTCGGCCAACGGGTCAGACAGGTACGGGACTTTCAGTCGGCTGGTGTCATAAGCACCAGCCAGCGATACATCCCGTCTGACGATCAGGTTGTAAGTGGCGACATCGCCCATCATGCCTTCGGAGTCGTCGAACTTCCCATGTGTTTCGGCCATCAACTGCGAGGTCTTAGGAGGGGCCACATGGCGCTGCGAGCGCTCGTTAGTACGCACTTCGTCCTTCCCCGGCCTATTGTTGAAGCTGCGGATCACTGCTCGTTCCACGGACTCCCCCGGTGACGCCGACAGCTCGGTGCGGGGAATCAGTACGGGAGCGACCAGAGGCTCGTGGCGGAAGTAGGTAAGCGGGTCACTGGCGGCCGAGTCGTCAGCTTCTTCCAAGGAGAGACCATTACCGGCCAGGTCTACTGCTCGGGCCCGCAGGCGGTATTCAGTGCCGAAGCGCAGGCGGGGTAGAGAATCCCCTGCCGCCACGAAACTGGCGTCCAAACCAAAGGCCGGCGTCGGCGCGGCAGACTCTGCTGACTCCACAGCCTTTCCCGGCCGCGGCGCACATAGACTCCAGCCTTCCCAGCGGAACAATACTTCGTGCACGCGCAGGTCGGAGGAGCCGTCCGGTGCCTCGGTAGCCGCCGTGGATACCCAGCCTTCGTCCTCAAGAGTTAGCTTCAATCCCGATTTGGTGAAGCGGTAGCCGCCAACCCGGCGGCATAGCGAGTACCACTGCCCACTCGCGTCATCCCAGACGTCCGGCCGGTACCCACGAACGAGGTCTTCAGCATAGAGAAACACCTCGTCGTCACGCTTCTGGACCACCGCCAGGTTAAGAGTGGCCGAACGCTGCAGGGCGGTGGCCAGTGTGACGGCCCGGTTCACACGGGCTACCCAAATACCCGAGGAGCGCAGGGCAGGCAACGCCGCTTCCTCGGGTTCGGGCTTCAACTCGTCTACTTCTGCCACTTCACTTTTTTCCGGTGCGCCCTCAACAGTTCTCAGCCTGGCGCCCATCCTCAGGGCTCGCGGCGTCACTCGCAGCGCAGGAGTGAGAGTCACTTTCCGCGCCAGCTCCAAGGTCTTAAGCGCCGCCCCGTCCACGTCGAATTGACCCACTTCAAAGCGCTCGTCGTCATCGAGGTGCAACATACCATCACGAAGGTCAGACCCCTCCGGGCCGGGTCGGGCGTGGAAGACCTGGTTGGTAAGCACACAGTGGGTCCGGGGTGTCACATCGCTGTGCGCCGCACCCAGTGCTGAAGTCCACTGCGGAACGACACGAACAGTAACCGCCCCGACCAGGGCGGCATCAAAAGGCACTTCCAGATCAATCACCACCCCCAGGCGCCGCATTAGCTGCGGATACGCGCCCAGCGAGGACAGGATGCGATGAAAGTCAATAGAGGCGACCAGGTCCTGCACCTTGGGCATCGCCACCCGGGGGAGAAGGGCTGGCTGGTGGAAAGCCTTGACCTGGTGGAATTCGACCGTTGCCGGCTCGACATCCGCCAGCGGAGAGCTTACTTGCGCTACGCGGGCCTGGCCTAAAACGGCTCGCTTGGAAGTAGGTGCCTCGTAGGTGGGGTTCTGGATGACCTTAAGGGGGGCAGTCCGGATCTGACTGCCCAGCGCGCTGGAGATCTGTGCACTACGCTCAGACGACACGCCAATGTGCTGAAACAGTTTACGAACCCCCTGCAGTTGCTGATTTTCGGGCGTCAGCCGGGGGATTTTGATGGGCGATTCGATGGCGACTTTGGTATATGTCTCCTTGAGTCGCGACATCACGTTGCGGACCGGGAAAGAATGAATGATCCGTGTGGATAGGTCAGGGAACTCGTATGGTTCGACGTACGTATCTGCGTCAAAGAGACCGGCCCACAGCTCACCAGCAGGCGGATCGTCCGGCGGGAGGACGCGCTCCGCCGCGATCGCCGCTCCCGTGCCGAATTCTACGGAGAACTGCATTTCGCCCACTTCGTCCGGCCAAGTGAGAAAATCGGGAAACTGGGACAGAGTAGGCCGAGAGCCTTCATCGCTCTGCAAGCGCGGGGATACGAAGACCGACAGCCGCAGCCGCGCGTTATCGGTTCCGGGCGAGCCCGTAACCCCATTGGGCAGAGCTGTCCACATCACGGTTTGCTTTTTCATGGCGAGCACCCTTTCAGGCAAATGCCTTGCAGTAAGCGAGCCAGTCAGCCTCGTCCACCAGGTCCGCAAAGGTCACGGGCCGTACGGGAGCGACGAGCTTGGGCGAAGAGCCACTAAGTCGGCGCGTGGGAATCTGGTCGGGAAGGGCAGCGAGACGGGCACCATCCAGTTGGGCATGTCCGCCTGATGAACCGGCAAACTGTCGTTCGACGGTCAGGGTCACACTGATGCTGAAGAACAATATCTCAATTTCCACCTTCAACTTGGCCTGGCCCCAGACGCGGTTCCCCTCCGACTGGTAAGTCATAGCCAGATAGAACTCCACAGATATGGTAATAATCCCCAGGACCTCCACGGAGCCACCCATCCGCAGGTATCCTGTGAGTGTAACCTCGCCTTCTTCCCACTTGAAGTAAAACCCGGCCATTACGTACACGCCGCCACTGGCTATGCCGATGTTGAACGAGAAGTTCCCCCCAAATTCGAGCGCTGCCTCGATCAGGGATAAGCCCTCCGGCGTCAACTCTAGGGCGAAGAAGCCGCCGCCGCCGAACATAGAAACTGTGAGCAGGAAGGGATTCTCCCGGCTGCAGAAGGCAAAGCGCAACCGCAGGGGAGCACCGAAGAAGGGCAGCGTCAGGCCGGCGAATAGTGTCATATTCTCGAGACTGAACACGCCCACGGCTACGGATGGAATAGGCAGGGTGTAGCCCAACTTGATGCCGGTGGGGCTAATAT
>CAYNMY010000094.1:0-7472 GCA_964398275.1 uncultured Armatimonadia bacterium
CAATCGTCCCGATATTGACATGGGGCTTAGTCCGCTCGAATTTCTCCTTGGCCATGGGAAGACTCCCTTCTATCTCTTTCTACGCGTCTGTTTCTTGCTCGTAACTGAATCCTCGTCAGGGATCGCCTGGTAGCTATGTGGTTCCATCATATGGGTCGCCCGCCCCTGGGTAATGTTACGCAGCGACGTGGAATAACCGAACATATTGGCCAGAGGCACGAGCGCTTCGATAGTCCGCGTCTTGGCGGGGGTGGCGCGTATTTCCTCGATATTGGCCCCCCGCTTGCTCAAATCCTGGACGACTTCCCCCATATACTCTTCAGGAGTGACGACCTCCGCAGCCATTATTGGCTCCAGCAGTACGGGCCGGGCCTTGCTATAGGCATCGCCGAAGGCCTGATTCCCGGCAATGCGAAAAGCGAAGTCACTCGAATCCACCTCGTGCCACGAACCGTCCAGCGCCGTGACCGCGACGTCCACAACGGGATACCCACCCATGCTCCCCGATGCCATCGCCTCGCCCACACCACCTTCGACAGCGCGGATGAACTCAGTGGGGATGGCCCCGCCCTTCACTTGGCTGTCAAAGACCAACCCACTTCCCGTCGCCGCAGGCCGCACACTCAGCACAACGTGCGCAAACTGGCCCCGTCCCCCGGTCTGCCGCACGAACCGCGACTCGCCGACCGCCTCCGCTGTGACCGTCTCTTTGTAGGCAACTTCCGGCTTGCCCAAGTTGGCCTCAACTTTGAACTCGCGCAGCAAGCGGTCCTTGATTATTTCCAGATGTAGTTCGCCCATACCCTCGATAATCCGCTGGTCGGTCTCGCGATCCACCCGCGTCGCAAACGTCGGGTCCTCGATGACGAGCGTCCGCAGTGCTTCGTCGAGCTTGCCCTCGTCGGCGGCGGTGCGCGGCTCAATCGCCATAGCGATAACCGGCTGGGGAAACACGATCTTCTCCAGGATAATCTGATGGTTGGGATCGCTCAGCGTATCGCCCGTCCTCGTATCGCCCAGGCCTACCACCGCCACAATGTCCCCCGGCCAAACTTGTTCAACATCCTCCCGGTGGTTGGCGTGCATCCGCAGGATTCGCGCGATGCGGTGCTTGGTCCCGGCGGTTGCGTTATAGACCGTCTTGCCCTTATTGATCCTACCCGAGTAGATCCTGACGTAGAAAACCTGGCCGGCAAAGGAATCGCTGACGACCTTGAAAACCAAGGCCGCGAACGGTTCTTCCGGGTCGGCGGCCCGCAGCAGCACCTGCCCGCTTTTCGCGTCTTTCCCCTGAACGCTGCGCACATCCAACGGCGAGGGCAGCAACTCGATGATGGCGCCCAGCAGGGGTTGAACACCGCGGTTCTTGAGGGCAGTTCCGTAGAGCACTGGTATCAGCCGGTTTGCAATGGTGCCCTCGCGCAGTGTGGCGATCATTTCGGCTTCACTGGGCTCTTGCTCGTCAAGGAACTTCTCTTCGATCCTGGGGTTGATCTCGGCCAGCGATACAATCAAATACTCGCGAAACTTCGCGGCGAGGTTCTGGTATTCCGCGGGAATCTCGCCATACTCGAGCTCGGTACCCAGCTCGTCGTGCCAGCGAATGCTCTGCATTTTGATAAGGTCCACAACGCCTTCGAAGCCCTCCGCCGAGCCCATGGGAATCTGGGTAGCGACGACATTGGCGGTCAGCCGGCTCCTCATCTGGTGGAGCACCTCATGGAAATCGCCGCCTACCCGGTCCATCTTGTTGACAAACACGATCCGCGGGACATCGTATTTCTCGGCCTGTCGCCAGACCGTTTCGGTCTGAGGCTGAACTCCGCCCACCGCACAGACTACCAGCACCAGGCCGTCCAGAACGCGCATGGTGCGCTCGACTTCGACAGTGAAATCAACGTGACCTGGCGTATCAATTATGTTGATACGGTGGCCCAGCCACTCGCAGGTGGTGGCCGCGGAAGTTATGGTAATGCCCCGCTGCATCTCTTCGGGCATCCAGTCCATTGTCGCGTCCCCATCGTCCACCTCGCCCATGCGATGCAGGCGACCGCTATAGAACAGAATGCGTTCGGTCGTGGTCGTCTTACCCGCATCAATATGGGCGGCCAGCCCGATGTTTCGGGTTTTGGCCAGATCCACTTCAGTTTGCACGACTGCACCTGCGCTCATACTGACAGCATCATCGCGACAACAATGTCGCTCCCCTCGTATTATGTGGCTTACTTGCCGCTACCAGCGGTAGTGGGCATAAGCTTTGTTGGCCGCGGCCATTCGCTGCATATCGTCGCGCCGTTTGACCGTTGCGCCCTCTTTCGCCGCGGCGTCCATCAACTCGTTGGATAGGCGCTCGACCATGGTCTTCTCATGGCGGCTGCGCGCCTCGGCAACCAGCCAACGCAGTGCCAGCGTAACCTGGCGTTGCGCGGCCACCTCCATCGGTATCTGATAGGTCGCCCCCCCGACTCGCCGGGGACGCACTTCCAGCGGCGGCATAATGTGTTGCAGTGCCTCGCGCAGCACTTCTAACGGGTTACGGCCGCTGCGCTCCTGAATCCGTTCCATCGCTCCGTAGAAGATCCGTTCGGCGACCGTCTTCTTGCCGCCTTTCATCAGCATATTGATGAACTGCATAATCAACGCACTGCCAAACACAGCGTCCGGTGTGCGCTCACGACGGCCTATCTCGGCTCTTCTGGGCATCTACTGTTCGCTCCCTTGGCCAAAACGCTGCGCCAGCTTTGACCAGGTATAGTGATTGTGACCCTTCACACCAACTGCATTACGGACTTCTGGTTCCGTACTTAGATCGAGAGGTACGCCGGCCCTCGACACCGGAGGCATCCAGGGTGCCGCGCACGATGTGGTACTTTACCGCGGGCAGGTCTTTGACCCGCCCGCCGCGCACCAGAACCACAGAGTGCTCCGCCAGATTGTGACCC
This sequence comes from uncultured Armatimonadia bacterium, assembly GCA_964398275.1. Taxonomy (GTDB): domain Bacteria; phylum Armatimonadota; class Zipacnadia; order Zipacnadales; family Zipacnadaceae; genus JALGTD01. The sequence goes on from CAYNMY010000094.1 coordinate 2,943, forward strand.
TCCCCGGGAATGTAGGCCGTGACCTCTTCGCGGTTAAACAGTCTAACCCGAGCACACTTGCGCAACGCCGAATTGGGCTTCTTCGGCGTCTGCGCCCAAACCCGGGTGCACACCCCGCGGCGCTGCGGTGCGCCCTCGACCAGCTTACCCTTGCGCTTCAGGGCATTCCACGCTACCTTCAGTGCCGGGGTGGTCGGCTTCTTGACTTTCTTGGCCCGGCCCAGGCGCACCAGCTGGTTGATAGTCGGCACTAGCTTCACTCCCCCGAACGTAACTATTATTGATAGACTCCAGGCCACCCTACAGCGCGGATGACCTCGCTGCGATCCGCCCGTCAAGCCCAAACCCCCGCCAGACACAATGTACCCCTCTTCGCGGTCAAAAGAGGGGCACACCCACAGTACAAAGCATGCGACCGAGAAACTTCAGTTACCTCAACAGAGGCTATCTCTAAGCTTCAGCCCCTTTCGTTCTAGGCAATGTTCGTCGAATCTCGGCGGCCCCGTCGCTATCACACACCCCAACCCCTGCTCCGGGGATTCCTCATCCAGCATCCACCCTAATTATAGCCATAAAGGCTTGGCTTGTCAAGCAAAACCGCCCATTTGCGCTCATTTTTTCGACGGTCTTGTCCCCGCAACCGTTCAGCGGGCCGACTTACTCGTCGTCTTCATCCTCTTCGGCGTCGAGTATGTCGGACTCCGTGGTGAGTTCCGCGACGGCTTCGTCATCGTCCATAACCCCCTCCGTCAGGGTGGCCTCACGCGCCGCCTCGATGTCGGCCAGGAGCTGCTGCATCGCGTCCTTCTTCTCGCCAGCAACCTTCGCGCCTAAGCGCAGCTCCGCCTGGATATCCTCGGCGTAGTCAATATCGCGCGTACGGTGGATGTCCATCCCACTACCGGCGGGGATCAACCGGCCGATGATAACATTCTCCTTCAGGCCGCTGAGCACATCGCGCTTGTCCTCACACGCCGCTTCGGTCAGTACGCGCGTGGTGCGCTGGAAGCTGGCCGCGGAGAGGAAGCTCTCGGTGGCCAGCGAGGCCTGGGTGATGCCCAACAGTACTGGTTCAGCGGTGGCTGGCGTCCCGCCCAGTTCGCTGACGCGGCGATTCTCCTCGCTGAAGGCGAACCTATCCACAACCTCGCCCGGCAGGAAGCGGGTATCGCCATGGCCGAGAATCCTGCGTTTCTTCAGCATCTGGCGGATTATCGTTTCAATGTGCTTGTCATCAATTTCCTCGCCCTGGGCATTGTATACCGCCTGAATCTCGCCCACCAGGGACGCCTGGACACCCCGAACCCCCCTTTGCCTGACAATCGTATGTGGGTCAACAGGTCCCCCGGTCAACTGATCACCGCCGCGGACTTCGGTACCCTTGCGCACATAGAGTTGCCCACGATGAGGTACCAGGTGGGAGATACGGATCGGCACGCTGGTTACGCCCGACTCGATCAGCCGATCCCGAACCTTCTTCAGCAGCTTCTCGCCTTTGCGCGCGACCGGCTCGCCGTCGGGACCAAGCACGTCCTCAGCGAGCTGCTGCCCGCGGATTGCCTCAATGTCCTCCAGGGATTGTTCCGAGCGGATCACCACGGTACGCAGCCCCTTAGTTTCAATGGCCTCCACCACCCCATCCATTTCAGCAGTAATGGCCTGCCCCTTGGGCGTACGCGCCTCGAACAGTTCGACCACCCGCAGCAGACCGTGCACCGGGCTTTCCAGCACCTTCAGCATGTCCTTGATTGCCTTGGTGCGGGCACGGGCACCACCACCAACCACCTCCAGAGACACGCGGCCCTGCTCGATATCCTCGCTGAGGCTTTGCAGAGCTTGCTGCTTGCGCTTTTTGACGTCGGCCACCCCAGTGATGTATTCCGCGGCAACTCCCCCCATATGGAAGGTGCGCATAGTAAGCTGCGTACCCGGCTCGCCAATTGACTGGGCGGCGATGATTCCAATGGCGGTGCCGATTTCCACCGGCTTGCGCCGGCTGATGTCCGCACCGTAGCATTTCGCACAGACCCCGTCACGCAGTTCACAGGTAAGCGGCGAGCGCACTGTCACACTCTTGATGCCGGCTTCAACGATTTCGCGGGCAACGCGCTCGTCAATCTCTTCTCCCGCCTCGATGATAAGCTCCCCGGTTCCTGCATCGTATACGGCTTCGGTTCCCGTGCGCCCAGTAATCCGGCTTTGCAGCGAGCGAACTACATCGTCCTCCTCCGCTGTCGGCAATTCAACACCACAGTAATGGCATTCGCCATCTCGATAGCGGTCAATCTGGCCACATTCCGGACAGGGCAGGTCCACTGTGTATATCGTGGTCATCTCGATGCCATCAGTGGTCCCGCAGTCCTCGCCGGTGATTATGAGGTCCTGCGCCACATCCACCAGCCGTCGGGTAAGATATCCGGCGTCAGCGGTACGCAGCGCGGTATCCGCCAGACCCTTGCGGGCACCGTGCGTAGACACGAAGTACTCCAACGGATTGAGCCCCTCGTGCAAGTTGCTGCGCACCGGCAGGTCCTCGATGAGCCGACCGAATGGATCGCTCATCAGACCCCGCATCCCCGCGATCTGGGAGATGTGGCCACGGTTAGCTCGCGCGCCACTGTCCACCATCATCCAGATCGAGTTAAAAGCGCCGATATTGCTCAGAATTTCGTCAACGGTGTCTTCGCGGGCCTGGGCCCACTTCTGGATTACCTGCTGCTCACGCTCATCCTCAGCAATGATGCCGGAACTGGCCTGCTTGTTGATTCGGCCAACATCCCGCTCGGTTCGCTCGATAATCTCATCGCGGCGCGTATGCACGTCCGTATCCGCCAGGCAGATGCTCACGCCCGCCCGCGTGGCGAATTGCAGGCCGATATCCTTGATATCGTCCAACATCTGCGCGGTGCGCGCTTCCCCGTAGTTGTTGTAACACAGCATCGTCAGCTCGGCGAGTTCGTCCTTGCTCAGCGCATGATTGGCGAACGGCAGGTCCCGCGGGAGGTAGTGGTTAAAGATAACCCGCCCCACCGTTGTCTCCGTCAGTACGCGGTGCAGGCGCAGCGTGAAGCTGGCTCCGACCGGGCAGCGTCCCTGCTCACAAGCCTGCGCTGCGACCCGCGTCGCCTCCTGCTCGATCCATTCATCCTTATCAAGGTGCCAGCGAGGACGCGGGTGATCCCCACTCCTAGCCACGCTCTTTACCTGCTCATCGGTGATCGTGCAGGTGACGCTGCGTTCCAGGGGCGGGTGCTCGTCGCTGACAGCAACGGCCACCACGTGCTTGAGCTGGGCCTCCAGGTTCCTGTCTACTTCCAGTTCCTTGCCCTTATTGTTGACAGCATCCACCTCGATCAACGGCAGCCGGGCCGTAATGTTGGCATGCAGGTCAATCTTGCGGTGCTCGTACGCGGTGATGACTGCTTCCGCGCTCTCGAAGACTTTCCCCGTACCGACGACCTCCGGGCTTTGCTGGGTCAGATAGTAGCAACCCAGGACCACGTCATACAACGGCTGGGAGACGGGGCTGCCATCGGAAGGCTTGAACAGGTTGCGCGAGGCCATCATTAGGACCCGCGCTTCGGCCTGGGCATACGATGACAGGGGCACGTGCACTGCCATCTGGTCGCCATCGAAGTCCGCATTGAAGGCCTGGCAGACGAGCGGATGGAGCTGGATGGCCTTGCCCTCCACCAGCACCGGCTCGAAGGCCTGGATACCCAGCCGGTGCAGAGTAGGGGCGCGGTTGAGCAGGACCGGGTGGCCCTCGACAACCTCGTCAAGCGCGTCCCACACTTCCGACTGCATCCGGTCAATCATCCGCTTTGCTGTCTTGATATTTGTAGTGTACCCGCGGTCAACCAGCCGATTCATTACGAACGGCTTGAACAATTCCAGCGCCATCTCGCGGGGCAGGCCGCACTGGTGCAGCTTCAGGTGGGGGCCAACAACAATGACCGAGCGCCCCGAGTAGTCCACCCGCTTGCCCAGCAGGTTCTTGCGGAACCGCCCCTCTTTGCCCTTGAGCTGATCGCTCAGCGACTTGAGCGGGCGCCGATTCGTCCCGGTCACCGGACGGCGCCGCCGGCTGTTATCAATCAGCGCGTCTACCGCTTCCTGCAGCAGGCGTCGTTCGTGATTGACGATTGACTCCGGCGCGTTGATCTCGATAATTCGCCGCAGACGGTTATTACGGTTAATGACCCGCCGGTACAGGTCGTTCAGGTCGGAGGTGGCAAAGCGCCCGCCGTCGAGCTGCACCATCGGTCGCAGTTCCGGCGGCAGCACCGGCACAACGTCCAGAACCATCCACTCCGGGCGATTCTTGGAATGGCGGAAAGCTTCGACGATCTTCAGCCGCTTCACCGCCCGCGCCTGGCGCGCCCCGGTGCGCTCTTCGATCTCATTGCGCAGCTCGTGGGCCAGCTCGTCCAGATCAATCCTCCCCAGAAGCTCACCGACTGCCTGCGCGCCCAGGCCAGCCTCGAACAGGTCGGTAAATTGCTCCCCCAGCCGTTCTGCACAGATGCC
>CAYNMY010000095.1:0-7403 GCA_964398275.1 uncultured Armatimonadia bacterium
TGAGGTATCTTGACGACCACCGATGGTGACCACCATGCCCCCGATGCCCTGGCCGGTCACAATATGCTCGATATACCCGGTCACGCTCCCGCCACCAAGTTCCGCAGGGCCGGCCCCACCACCACACCCGCTCACCATCAGTGCTACGAGCACTGCTGCTACGGTTGCTGTCACGATAAGTTTGGTTTCGTCAGCGTACATTCTGGCATACCCCTCTCGAGCCGCTGGGAACTGAGTGAGCAGGCGGCATGTTACGTTATCGGCTTATGCTCAGCGGGCACAGCCCCTCGACGCGCTGGCCATTGTCCGCCACCGCCTCAATCCTCACCAGGTACATCCCGCGGGGTACCACCGTGCCGCCGTTGCTGCGCAGGTTCCACGCCTGGCTATGGGTCCCCTCGCCTACGGCCTCCTCCGCCATCAACGTCTTAATGACTCGACCGGAGATATTCATAATCTCCATGCTCACCCGGCAGGCCTGACTTACACCATAGGTGATGACCGTTCCGACCCCACTGGATTGGGCCGTGGCACTGGTGATGACTAACCCGCCTGACTGCTGGGCGCCGACCTCGAGCCGGAAGTGGCGCAGAGCGCCTTGCGCGCCACTACGGAAGGCGTAGCTCGGAGCAGTCCGCATATACACTGTCCGGTCCGCATCCAGGTCAATCAGAGTCACCCACAGGTCATGGGGTAGCTGGCTGAGGTCAGGCATTATGACCTCCACGTCGCTGTCGGCAATGTCTGTGGCAACCACAAAGTCCCAGCTCAGCTTCTCGCCGGTCGCCGTAGTGATTGACTGCGCAAGCTGGCTGCCATCTTCGCCGATGAAGTAGAGATCCACGCTGTCGGGAGCCGAGGGCGGGTTGGGTATGCTGTAGGGCTCGATGCCCTCAGCCACGCCCACCGCGCCGGTCACGTCCCTGCGGCTACCGACCCGCGCTACCACCGGAATCACCCAGCCCGACTCACCCACGTCGAGCTGGCACGGCGCCACTTCGTCCTGGGCACTGGCGGTGCCGGCTGTCATCTGGATCGTCGCAGTTGTGCCGGTAGCAGCGTACATCCACGCGCCTTCCCACGGCTCAATGTAACTGCGCGCCACGTTGATGCCCGCTCGGTCAGTTACCAGCAGATACGAGTTGTCCGAGGGACGGAAGACGTAAGCGAAGGGCAGGACCATCCCCGGTACCGTGGGGGCAATGTTAGCCATCGGCAGGTTATTGGTGAAGGGATTGGCGACCATGTTCCAGCGTGTACCCAGGTTAACCGTGTAGGCTCCCGCAGTGGGTACCGCAGTCCCTGCCACGTTCAAGGTAGTCGCGCTATCGTAGTAGACGAAGAAGCCCTTGCCCGCAGCCACCTGGAGCAAGACATTACTATTCGCGTGCCCGGTGCCTATGTAGGGGGGAGACTGTGTCGGATCCCACCACCATACTTGCGTGGTCGCGAAGACGTCCGGCGCGTAGCCCTCAATGGGCTGGACCGGCACACCGGTGAAATATAGGCCGGCAGGATCATAAGTGTGCCCTTCACCCGAGTAGCCGGTGAAGTCTACATCCGAGACATTCTGGCCGCCGGGCCCGGGAACAGTGACCGTCTGGCTACTGGGCACCAGTACGTAAGTGGCGGTGGGATCGCTCGCTGTTACCTCCCAGTCGCCGGCGGATACGTTAGTCAATGTGTAGGTGCCGTCCGCAGCGGTCGTCGCGCTGGACGTCGCACCGGGATTACCCACCTGGACGGCGTTGATAGCTATATTGGCCAGCAAAGCGCCCTGGTAGTGAGTCGCCGTGCCGCTGATGGTGAAGGCTTTAGGATCAGCGGTGAAATCGCGACTAGTCACGCTGGCGCCGCTGATTGTCACGGTGTAATCCGCAGGCGTAAAGCCGTAGTACTGGCCCGCCGGGGCACTGGGCGTCACCGTGTAGGTACCGTCGGCCAAACCAGATATCATGTATTGGCCGGCGGCATTGGTGGTATCCGAACGAATGCCCGCAGTGACCAGGAAGCCCTGAGCACTGCCGCCGCCCGTCACTGTGATCGTGCCCGATATGCTGTACGCGCCCGCTGCCAGCACGAAATCCACGTCGGTTACATCGCTGCTACTCACAACCACCGACGCGTCCGGTGGCGTGAAGGTAAACGGTGGGAACAGCGGGGCTATCCGGTAAGTGTCCGCGGGCAGATCAGTGAACTGGTAGGTGCCGTCAGCGCCGGTGATCTGGTCAGCCCTGATCTTCTGGTTGAGACTGTTGTAGCACTCGACGGTGACCCCCTCCAACGGGGTTGTGCCATCGGTGTCATAAACCGTTCCCGATATCGAGAAGACCGGAATGACTATCGTGAAGGTTTGCGTGGCCGACCACTCCGACTGGAGCCCATTGACCGTCCGGACGTGCCAGTGGCAGGCGGTATTGGGCACGAGCGCCAGAGTAGCGTCCACCTGGAAGTTGGTCACGGCCAGGCCAGTAACACCGTACTCCGGATCACCCGGTCCTCCCAGATCGGGGCTGATGATGGGGCTGCCGAAGGTGGGATCGTCATCGAGTTCGACGTGGTACAACATCGCCGAGGGCGGGTCGTCCGCATCAGGGTCGGTGCCCGGGTCCCACTGCAGATTCGGCGTGAGCGTTCCGATGGTGCCCGTTGGGGCGAAGCCGCTATCGGGCGCATACGGCGGGTGATCAACCTTGAAGTTTTGGACCACAGACCAGTCGGAAGCCAGGTCACGGGCGTCAACCGTCTGCACTCGCCAGTACCACCAGCCGTAAGGGATGGGATCGGGCACGTCAAGCTGGGTTATACCCGGGCCCCCGTAGTCAGTGGTATCGTATTCGTAATCCACGGTGGCAAAGTCGTCGGTGGTGCTGAACTGGACAATGTAGGTCAGGTTGTTGGCGGTATCCCACGGATCGGGATCGCTGCCGTCAGGCCAGTCCAGGCTCACATTCTGATTGTCCACACTGATGCCGTGAATCGGCGACCACCCAGCGGCGGGTGGATAGGGTGGCGCATAGGGCGGATTGTTAACCGTCACCGTCGGCCCGTTGAAGTAGTCGGGGGCCGCGGGGAACCGGACGTTGGCCAGTCCATCGGAGGCAATGAAGTAGTAGCTGTGCGACTGACTGGCCGACAGGCTGGGAATATCGTAGCAGTAAACCTTGCCGTCGCTGACGTCCAGGTCAGTCGGATCGTACTCCTCCATCATGCACTCAACATTGTCAACAAAGACGGGCACGAACGTCGCCGGATTGCCGGGGGTGCCGGCGTAGGTATCCGTGTCGGTATATGTCACGTAGTAGCGATACGAGCGGTCAGAGAAGCCGCTGCGCGGCACCAGTTCGGCCGAGGCGGTGAACGAAGCGCCGAGGTAGGCGGTCAAGTCGAGAGTTTGCTCGGACAATTGGATGGTGTTGGTGTCCGGATCGTGAGCGGCGACCATATAGCCGCCATCGGGACTCTCGGTGGCGAAGTTATGCCCCGGTATCGGCGGGGTTGCGGCGATATAGACAGCCACCACCGGGTCGCCATCGAGGAGATTGGTCGCCAGATTATCGTTGTAGGTGAATATGTAGGGGTTGGCCGGGTCAACAGTGGCGATGGTCAGGCCGTCACCGACCATAAACCCGAGCAGGGGCGGGGCGTTAGGCGCGATATCGGGGCCGTTGGCCGCGGTAGCGGCGTAGTTGTAGGGCCCAAAGAACTGGGTGGCATCACCGTTGTTATACCACGCCGCGCCGTCCCAGGCCTGCGCCTTGAAGGTGGGATTGCCCTCAGCCAGGTATACGGGATTGCTGGTGCGATAGAGCACGCCGTCGGCGTAGGTGTTGTCCTCGGTGTAGACTTTGGTCATCTCGTAGGTCTGAGCCGCATCGTCGTCAATGCGCACCCGGATGGCCGAGGGCGGGTTATTCTCGGCATCCGTGTACAGTACGAAGAGGTAGAACTGTGTGGCCGGCGTGCCATCGTAGTCGGCGGCAGTCCCCGGGTTGGTGTCGTAACCCCAGGAGAAGAAATCGGTGTTGCGGTCCTCGTAGATGCGGAAAGTGTTGCCAATCTGCACATTGGTCAGCGCACTGTCCACCGTTATCGAGGTGGCTGTGCTGGCGGTTATCTCAAAGACGCTGAATTGGGCAAAGCCACTGAGGATCTCCAGATACTTGCCGGCCAGGACGTCGTCCGGAGCATAGCCGACCAGCTTGCCGGGGCGGTCGTATTCGAGAGTGGTGCTGGCGGGAACGTTTGTGATGGTGTCAGGTACCGGCGGGCCGAAGTAATAGCCGCTGAGTGTCGGCGCATTCTCCAGGAGAACTTCCGGCCCCTCGAAGTAGCCCTGAGCAGGCAGTCGGCGCATCTCCCCTTCGACCTTCTGGTCAATAGGATCCGGCGCGCTGCTCATAAAGTACTGCTGCCAGTCAATCCAGTAGGCCCAGTTGTCCCAGAACTCGAAGTAGTAGTGGTGGAGGCCCGGGTCCAGCGCCATCCCCGCGCGCGCGGTGCTGAAGGTGTAGCGCGCCCCGTCGCGGTAGTTAGTATCGAGGAGGTCCACCGCGTTCATTGTCACCGGGAACCAGTCGGTGATATTAAACAGGTCGCCGATAGCGATGCTGCTGCCACTCACACCGGTGGCGGTAATGGTTGAGCCGGTATTGGCGGTGATAACGAACTCATTACCAGCCTCGGCGCCGGTCTGCATCCTGATCTTGTAATCCACCAACGAGCTGGCGGCGTACAGCGTGTCCGGCACACTGTAACTGATCTGGTTGCCACCGGGCAGTCCCGTAACCGCCGCCTGCCCCTCCACATCACCAAACAGGTCAATCCAGAGGATGGTCTTAAACGGCGGGTCGCCCATCCGGTCGGCATTGAGCACCTCGCCGTCCTGGTCAGCGTAGGTTACTTCCCAGACGAAGTCGCCGCGCTGGGGCCCGGAGACGGGCGCCAGGCTCCGGTCGCTGAGCACGGGACGGTTGTTAACCCGGAACCAGTAGTAGTCGTTGTCGCCCGGGGCCACACCGATCTGCCCGAAATCGTCGCTGGGCCGGTTCGGGTAGATAGCGCTGTGCATGCCATCGCCAGCCCGGAAGTAATACTGGTAGTCGCCCGCGTTGCCACCGCCGGGTAGCTGGACGGCATTGGCCTCGTAGTAGTAGACACAACCGTCGGTGTAGGTCGAATCGGTGGGATACACCTTGTTCATCGCGTAACCGATCCACGAGGTAAGCGGGTCGCCGTCTTCGTCCACTTTGCGGATCAGCACCTGGACGAACCCGGGTGCCAGATTCTCCGACTGCCAATAGTTGATGCGGAAGACGAAGTTGGTCTCGGTCGTCCACTTGCCGCCGCGGAACTCCGAAGGCTGGCTCAGATCCGGGTCGTAGGTGCCCAGATCGCCCCAGATGTTGACGTAATTGGGCCAGATCGTGTCCTGGTTAGTAAAGCGCAGGGGCGAGTAATCACCTGCGACATACCCACCGCCGACACCGCTAGCGGTCGGGCCGACTACATCTTGCCACGGCTCAGTACCCGGTGCCAGGCTGCTGGGCAGGGGATTGAACCGGTTATCCAGCGCGCCCAATATATTCGGGCCGATGTACATAAGCTCTTGCCAGGGCGTGGGGAAGCCTCGCTCTGGCCTGTCGCTGCCCGGCAGCACGTCAACGTCCTCAAAGTAGGGATGGGCGGTCAGAACCGGGTCAACCTTAGGGTACTGGGTGGTGGACTGGCTGTCGTAGGGGTAGCCGTAGCCGCCCGATTGCGAGTCGGTGTACCAGGTATCAATGAACTCGGTGTAGTGGTCGCCGTAGTTGTAGTAGTAGTCGTTGACCATGTGGATGACCTCGAGGGAGTTGCCCGGGCGTCCCCGCAAGACCACGGCACAGGGGCCGATCTTTCGGCCCGCGCCATAATCGTCAATAATCGCCTTGATCGGCGGATCAAAGTCACGGGTGGTCAGGAATTCGTAGCGATGCCCACCCGGCTGCATGGTGGCGTACACGTTGGAAGTGGGCATACCGGTGCGACTGGTAATCGCGCTGTCCCAGGTATCGCTGCCAGGCGGGTCGTATTGAAGCGTGAAGATGTTATTCAGGAGCTGCAGGTAGTTGGTGGGGCGCAGCAGGTATTTGTAGACTATGCCACTGGGACCCGAGCCACTTTCCCGATCCATGAACAGAGGTTCATTGTAGATCCGGTCAATAATCAGAATAGCCTGGGGTTCGTCGTGGCCGACGTAGAGCACCGGCGCATCACCGGTGTGGTCGTAGCGATGGTCGGCGAGTTCCCAATACATCCAGTCTTCCCACGTGTTGTCGCGGTAGACCGATTTGCGGGAGTGGTCAATGCTGGTGCCGTTAGAGTCAATGGCGTAGTAAGCAAAGCGATCAAAATTAACCCAATGATAGCTGGTGCCCTGCCACTGCCTGCCCCGCCACTGGCAGTTGATCTCGGGCCAGACCCAATCACCGGTGAAGTACTTGATGCGGAAAGTGTAGAGGTCGCTTCCTGAACCGTTATCCGGGTCGGTGGGGCCACCGGGGACCGAATCTTCGGTCATCAGCGGATCTGTGCCGACGGCCTCGCCCGAGTACCAGCCCTGCATCTCGCCGGAGGTCCAGATCGCGTCACCGATGTAGCCTTTCTCGGCAGGCGGAGGGGCCCAGTAGCGCAGAGCCAGAGGCAGGGTAGTGTGGGCGCCGCGGGCCCGGACAGGATTGTTCGTGGTGCCCGGGAGCCAGTATACCGTAAAGGTGTAATTGTTGCCGGGGCTCTGACTGGTGGTCGGAAGGTAACCCGCCAGCCACTCCGGGTAGTAGTTGGAGAACGGCCCGACGGTGACGACCATCGTCCGGGTCGCCGGATATTCGATGTAGCAGCCGAAGTGATAATTTCGGTCGCTGGGCCGGGCAGGGTCGCCCTCGAGGCTGAGCAGGTCGCCGCTCAATCCCTGCGCGTAGGTCCAGCCGCTGGGCGCAGCCACGCTGGTGCTGAAACTGAAACCGCTGCCACTGAAGTAGACTCGTGCAATGGTTTCGCTTGTGCCCCACGTGACGACCGCGCGGAACCAGCGCTGGGAGTTGGCGGTGGCTATAGTCGGCCAACAACTGACGCTGACGGCAGGCGTAGCGTGGACTGGCGGAGGGCTAATCTGGACGAGAATAGCCGAAAGAACCAGAGCAAGAGCGACTGTGGCAAAAGAGCTGTGCGGTATCCGCATTACTCTCCCTCCTGGAGTTGGAGCGGGTTGGTGCAATCCATACTGCATCTTATGCCGCGTAGCTAACATACAGGGACAGCCGTCCTAGCCCGACCACACCCCTGGCTTCTGGCACTAAAACTACCTGTACTCCGTACCAGCAAGCGTGGTGCTTGCCAGACGCCAAGAGTCATACAAGCAGATT
>CAYNMY010000096.1:0-7359 GCA_964398275.1 uncultured Armatimonadia bacterium
CTGCTCCTCGGCAATACCCTTCTGCCGACATTCTGCCACGACGAAGGGATACATAACTGCTGGGCCCACTATTATAGCCGTAGTCAGCGGCCCATCCATCTCCAGGAGCTCAAACAAGGTGGTGATGAGACCCACGTGGCCATCCCAGTCATCAGCCTCGGCTTTCATGTCCACGGTTTGCTTACATACTATATCCGGCGACCGCTCCCACTGCTCCAGGTCGTCCTTATAGACGCGATCGGCCGCCGTGCGCGCTCCGTACAACAGCGTCACCTCACGGTAATCACTGCGATGGTCAAGGAGGTAGAGTATAGAGGCCCGGACCGCAGGCAAGCCAATGCCACCAGCCACAACCAGAATATCTCGCCCCGGGAACTCCTCGAGCGGGAAGCCATTGCCCATTGGCCCGCGCACCCCGACGTAGTCTCCCACCTGCAACCCGTGCACAGGCGAAGTCACTGTGCCTTGCGGATAGCGCCGGACTGTCACCTGGATCGCGTCAGTCTGAGCCGGCGAGGAGGCAATACAGAAGGGCGCTTCACCGGCTCCCAGTATCGAAATCATGCAGAACTGCCCGGGCCGAAAGTGAAACTCGTCTTCCACAAACTTCAGCGTAAAGGTCTTTTCGGTCGGAGTCTCGTCGGTGATCTCCTCGACCCGAGCATGCATCGGTATGTAGTCGTCGTGCGCCATAGTTATGCCCTGTCTTGTGGTCTACTGTTCTGTTCGTTCGTACTCTGGCTGCCGGATTAACCGGCAGACGGTCGGCATGCCGATCTGCCCCAGGCAGGCAATGATGCAGCGCCCGCATCCGACACACCCATAGTTATTGCGCTGCTCGTGATAATCGTGGCTGAGCTTGTGATAGGTATACCAGCGCGCCCGCGACGCCTCGGTGGGACGGGCAACATGCCCGGTGGCTTCGCGGGTGAAGCCGCCCAGCCGGCACGAGTCCACCCGCCGGATGCGCGCGCCCCGGCTCTCATCGTAGGGCACGTCCATCACATCGTAGCAGGTGCAGACCGGGCACAAATACGAACAGGCCCCGCAACTGTAGCAGTCTGCGCCGATTTCCCGCCACGCCTCCGGGCTGACATTATCCCCGGTAACGCGCCGAATAGCCGCCGCCAGGTTCGAGTCAGGCTCAAACAGGTTCTCAATCGCATAGCGCAGTTGCGCCTCGCGGGCCGCAAACAGCTCCTCCGGGGCCGGCTCGAGCAGATCCTGCCACTGCTGGCGGATGCGCTCGCCTCTGTCGGTGGCAAACTCCACCAGGTAGACTTCCCCGACCGGGCTAAGCTGGACGTCGTAGCCACTTTCGGCCACTGGCCCCGAGCCTTCACAGCACGAGCAGAAGCAGGTATCGGCGGCCGGTTCGGCACAGGCCAGGGCAATCAAGGTGACCCGTTCGCGCCGCTGCTGGTAGAGGACGTCAACCGGCTCGCGCTCGATGAAGAACTGATCCAGGCACTCGATGGCGGCAATGTCGCACGGCCGAATACCGAACAGGATCCGTTCGGGAGGCAGCTCGGGCGGAGTTATCTCTGGGGGCTGGACCGGCCGCAACTGATACTCGAAGAGTACTTCCTTCGCCGGCATCAGGTATTGCACCGGCGAGACCAGGGCATTGCCGAACCCAAAGTCAATCTCGTCCACGCTCTGGACCGCCTCGAAGAACACATCGCCCTGCTTGGTGGCCGTAGGCGCGATTAGCTCATCACCCAGCGCAAACAGTTTCTCGACCGCCGTACGCAGGTCTTCGGTTCTCAGAATGTATCCCTTCGGTTCGTCCATCAACTAGCACCTCTATTGCTGCACGCTGGCTGGGGTTACCAGGTGGACGCGGCCCCCAGTTTGGCGGTTGTAGCGGCTGGAACCTAAGAGTTGGTCGCCCAGATCGTTTTGGTGCGCCGGCAGCAGGATTAGTCCGGCAGGCAGGCCAGGGTGCGGGTAGATGGCCACTTGGGCGCTGCCATACGGCGTCGTAACTTGCCCCGACCGGCCCGGCCGGATCTCTTCCTTCGCCAGGTCATCGGGATTCATCAGTGCGTATCCGACCAGCCAGTCGCGCATCTCCCGGAATAGCACGGGTATCGCCCGCATGCGCCAGTCGTGTATCCACCAGTTGCGGTCGTATCGGCTGACAATCCTATACGGCCACTGATCGGAGGCCTCCTGAGCAGGCGCCTGGTAGTCGCGCTGCACGACACCAGTCTGCTGACTCAGCGATCTTGCGCCCAGTCGCTGCTGGCCGGTCTGGCGAAGCGCAGCCAGATCAATCTCTTCGTACCCAGCTACCTCCGCCCTAATCTGCTCCCAGATCGCGTCAACCTCGCTCGGGCCGGGCCCTTTGCCCAGTTGCGCGGCCAATTCGGCCAGTATCTGCGGCAAGTAGCGTACCCCTTCAAGAGCCGCCATCGCCTGCCCGCTCCAGCGGACGGTGCCATCCAGCCAGGTGAAGCTGCCCTCTTTCTCTGCGTGGAGAGCCATCGGCAGAGCCACGTCTGCAATCTCGGCGGTCGGGGTGCAGAAGCTGTCCAGGACGATGAGGGGTTTTGATCCTTGCGCCAGGGCCTGGACGCCCGACTCGCCGATCCAGCCGGTCAACTCTTCACCAATAACGACAATACCGTCCACTCCTGGCTGATCGGGATCGAGAATCTCAAACAGGCCCAGCGCTTCCGCCTCAGCGGCTGGCTCCGGCGTCAAGCCCATCTGCTCCACTCCCACCGAGTTGGCCGCGCCCGCAACCGCAAAGATGTCGGCCTGCTGGCTGCCAGAGGCGTTGATCTGCTTGGCAAGCTCGGCGGCGAGCATGCCCGGCTCAGGCGCGGCGAAGGCCCGCATCGAGAACACGATCCCTATCCGCCCGGCCGATTGAATCAACTCTGCGGCGCTGTCGAGCCGCTGCGCGAGACTATCCGCGCCGAGATTGCTCAGATCCAGGGCCGCTGCCGATTCGACTTCGCCCGCCGCGAGCTTCAGAAGCTGTTGGAGCACCGCCGCCGTGGCTCCGGGAGCATGCTGGACATACACCTCAGCGCCACCGGCCAAGCCGTCGTCCAGCTCGTCAAAGAGTATCAAGCGTGTCCCGGCCTGCTGAGCTTTCTTCACCCACGATCCGGCCTGGGCATTGAGTTGGCGCAGGCTGGAATTCAGGCAGACAAGCAGGTCGTAGTTGACCATCTCATCAAGCCCGGGCCGCGCATACGGCTCGCCCGGGCTGTATTGCAGACCCCACAGGCTCGGCCCATCCACGGCTCGGCCAAAGTTATCAACATGGGCTGTGCCCACCACCTGGCGAGCGAAATAATTGGCAGCAAAGCCTTCCTCGTTGCTGAGGTGGCCGGCTGCCACTACGCCGATCCGGCTGCCCTCGGTGCCACCGAGCAGCTCAGCCGCCTTCGCCACCGCCTCCGACCAGGAAGCGGGCTCACCAGCAATCAGTGGCGATGTCAGCCGCGCGGCGTTGCGCAGCATATCCCCAATCTGCCAGCCCCGCACGCACAATTGCCCCTGGGATATTGCGTTGCTGCGACTGGGAACCACCGAGATACAAAACTCGCTCTCACATTGCAGGTACATCCCACAACCAGCCCCACAAAAGGGGCAAATTATCGGGACCAACTGGTTCATAACTCCAAGTCCTCAAATCTGTTCAGGGCAAGCTTGTCCAGCGGGGGCTGTCGTTTGCCGGCTGTTTATAATCGAGCTGCTTTTGCGGCTTCCGCGCAAAATTTTTTTGAATCTGCTGACACCTCAACACAACTTAAGCGCCAGCCTGGCCAGTACCCCCAGGATGACGCCGAAATGACAGTAACCCCGTCACTCAGAACACAAACCGACCGAAGTATAGCATATCTGCGCCCGAATTGCAAGACCCCAACAAACTTTGTTTTCCCGCATCTTCCTCGCGCTCAGGCTGAATACTTCAGGTTACTGCCCCACCATCGCCCAGGCCCCTACAGAGCAGTCTATCACCGGAAAGTCTCCAGGAATTCGGCCACTTGCTGCCGGGTCGGTAGAGCGGGAATGCAGCCTTGGCCCGTGGCTGTCAGCGCGGCGGCAGCGTTGGCGAAAGTTACGATCTTCTGCAGCGAATACCAGTCAATATCCGCAGCGTCTGCATCGGACTCCAGCAGCCCGACCAGCACGCCAGCGGCAAACGCATCGCCGCTGCCGACGGTGTCGGCCACCTCGACGGTAAAGCCCGGGATATGCCCGCCCTCGTGGCCGTTGTAGACGTAAGCGCCCTCCGCGCCCAGCGTGACCGTGACCAGTTCCGGTCCCATCTCCCACAGCGCCGCCGCACCTTCTGCGGGGTCGGCGACACCGATGATGAACTGCATCTCTTCCTCGCTCACCTTAAGAAAGTCGCACCTGGCTATCGCCTCGACGGACCAGCGCATGGTCTCTTTCGGGCTGGGCCACAACGACGAGCGCAGATTCACGTCGAGGCTAATCATTATCCCCTGCTCGGCCGCCCACTGGACCGCCTCCAGCGTAGCGTGGCGCACCGGGGTACTTATCAGCGTAATCGTCCCGAAGTGAAAGATTTCCGCGGTATTCAGGTAGGCCAAGTCCAGTTCGGACGGGCGGAGCATCTGGTCGGCGCTGTGCTTGACGTGGAAACTGAAGTCGGGGATGCCGTCCTCATCCACAGCTACGAAGGCAAGTTGGGTGGCGTAGTCGGGGTCCTGGAGGAACTGCTCGGTGTCCACGCCGACGGCTGCCAGGCTCTGACGCATAAAATCGCCGAAATGATCGCCCCCGGCCTTGCAGATGACCCCGGCGCTGGCCCCCAGCCGGACCGCCGCCGCTGCCACATTCAGAGGGGCACCGCCCGCGGCCTTCTCGAAGCTGGTGGCCGACACCAGGTCACGGGCCGGCTGGCTGCAGACCATATCAACTACTGGTTCGCCCAGGCAGATAATGTCAGGCATCTTAGCGGAACCTCCACTTCACACCGATGCTATCTGCGCGCGCAACTTAGGTCGCGCAGATGTCCTCCCGCGGGATATCGGGGAAGACAACCATATCCCGCAGGGCCTCGAACCGTTCATAGAGCTCCTCGACCGTGAGCCGACGCAATCCGTCCACCGAGAAATCCTCGACGCACGCCGAGGCCGTGACCGTGCCGATGGCCAGAGCCTGGCGGAGCTGCTCCTCACCCACCTCGCCTGACCAGGCCAGGAAGCCGATGAACCCGCCGGCAAAGCTGTCGCCGGCGCCGGTGGGATCAATGACCCTGGGCAAAGGATAGCAGGGCAAGGCGAAATGACGGTCACGCGAGACGAGCGAGGCGCCGTATTCACCCTTCTTGATGATGAGGTACTGCGGCCCCATCTCGAGCACCTCGGCAGCGGCCCTCGCCAGATTGGGCTGGCCGGTGAGTTGGCGCAACTCAGCATCGTTCATCGCCGCGACGTCCACCCGGCTCAGGACTTCGAGCAGGTCGTCGCGCGCGTTTTCGATCCAGAAGTTCATAGTATCGCAGACGGTCAGGCGAGGCTGGTCCACCTGGTCCAGGACCTTAAGCTGCAGCGAAGGGAGAATGTTGGCCAGAAAGACGAAATCGCACTGGCGGGCCACCTCCGGCAGGACCGGATCAAAGTCGGCGAACACATTGAGCTGCGTATCGAGGGTATTAGCTTCGCCCATATCGTACTCGTACCGGCCCGACCAGCGAAACGACTTGCCGCCTTTGATTACCTCTACGCCCTCTAATGAAACGCCCCGCCGGGTGAGGTTATCGAGGGCTTCCTGGGGGAAGTCGTCGCCGATCACGCCCACCAGATGCACCGGTGCGAGCAGGCTGGCGGCAGTCGCCGCATACACACCGGCGCCGCCCAGCGCTTCCTCGACCCGGCCAAACGGCGTTTCGACGGTATCCAGGGCCAGTGAGCCTACTATCAAGACCTCGTTGTTCATTGCCTACTTTCTGGGGCGCGAGCCGTCCGAACTCAGTTCTCAGCTTCTGCCGATTCTTCGGGTGAGCGGCGTGCCCGGATGCGCCGCACAAAACGACCGCGGGGCATCATCATCACCCGCCCACACCCGCAGCAGCGGGCCTTGATATCCGCGCCCAGCCGGATGACCTCCCACTCCCTGCTGCCGCACGGGTGGGGTTTTTTGAGCTGAACGATGTCGCCGAGATGTATTTTGTCCGCAGTGGCCATAACACGCTCACTCAGATTCAGACGACTCTTCGCCGGCCAGTGGCATCGTAAAACTGAAGGTTGAGCCCTGAGCCGGCTCGCTGCGCACTTCGATGGTTCCGCCGTGGGCCTCGACCAAATGCTTGCACAAAAACAGCCCCACGCCGGTCCCGGGCATACGTTTCTCATGAGCCTCATGCAATCGCCGGAAGCGCTGGAACAGGTTCGCTTTCTGCTCCACAGAGATCCCGATTCCCTCGTCGCGCACCGCGAACCTGACGAAATTGCCCTCCTGGCGGGCTGAGACCTCGACGGGTCCGCCGTCCGGCGAGAATTTGATGGCGTTGTTGATGAGGTTAGTCAGTATCTCGTCCAGTTTGCTCCAGTCGGCCCGGATCGGAGGCAGGTCGGCGGGAATATCCACGATCAGCTCGTAATCCTGCGTATCGCGCGTGGTAAGATCAAAGATACTCCCCGGCAACTGCCCGAATCTGTCGGCGGCGATGACCTCCCACTCCACCGCCAGCGGACGGCCGGCTTCGATGCGGGATATATTCAAGAAGTCGGCCACCAGATGTTGCATCCGCTTGACGAGCTGCTCGATGTACGTGAGGTACGACCGGCCCTGCTCACTGAGCTGTTCATCGGTCCCCGTCATGAGGGTGACGAAGCCCTGGAGCGCGCCCAGCGGGCTATTCAACTCGTGGGACACAAACGAGATTAGGTCGGTGCGCATCCGGTCCAACTCCACAAAGTGCGTGACGTCGCTCAGCACCAGGCACTTGCCCAACTGCTCCTTGTGGTCCCGGACGAAGGCCAGATGCAAGCGCACGATATTGCCGCTCTCGGCGGGCAATTCCATCTGCTCGATATGGACACCCGAATCCAGCGACAGGGGCCGAGCAAAGAGGTCGGCCACCCGGCTGTCTTTGATCACGGCCAGAATTGCCTCCCCCACCACCGCCGCACTGCGCAGGCCCAGCATCTCCTCAGCAGCGCGGTTAATCAGCACAATTCGGTCGTGTGCATCGGTGGCTAGAACTCCGGAGGCCATCTGCGCGATTAGTGTCTCAATGCGCGCCTTTTCGTCGTTGAGCTGGGCGTTGGCCTCGCGCAGTTCGGCATTGGCAAAGTCCACCCGCTGCTGCAACTCGGCATAAAGCCGGGCACTGTCCAGGAACAGCGCCGCCTGTTGAGCAAT
>CAYNMY010000097.1:0-7354 GCA_964398275.1 uncultured Armatimonadia bacterium
GTTACGAGCCTGCCGGTCCCCTCGGCCAATTCAATAACCAGCAGTTCGTCCATTGGCTTGACGAAGCGAGCATCTACCACCGTGGCCGAGATGCCCTGGTGCGCGAGGTCCTCGGCAGCCGCCAGCGCCGGCGGAACGCGGTTCCCGACAGCTATTATTGCTATATCATTCCCCTCGCGAAGCACTTTGGCCTCCCCCACCGGCAGCGGCTCGAGCGATGCTTTCCAATCCCCACCGGGGCCGCAGCCCCGCGGGTAGCGCACTGCCACCGGGCCGTCCAGGGAGAATGCGGTGGCGATCATCCGGCGTAGCTCGGCTTCGTCCGAGGGGGCCATGACCGTCATATTGGGGAACTGGCGCAGGTAGCTCAGGTCAAATATGCCGTGGTGGGTCGGCCCGTCATCGCCGACCAGACCGGCGCGGTCTATGGCAAAGACCACGGGCAGATTCTGCAAGGCAACATCGTGAATAATCTGGTCATAACTGCGCTGCAGGAAAGTCGAGTATATTGCTACGACCGG
Source organism: uncultured Armatimonadia bacterium (assembly GCA_964398275.1). Lineage (GTDB taxonomy): Bacteria > Armatimonadota > Zipacnadia > Zipacnadales > Zipacnadaceae > JALGTD01. The sequence goes on from CAYNMY010000097.1 coordinate 522, forward strand.
CCGCATGCCCGCGGCGGCCATACCGGCCGCATAGGTGACAGCATGCTCCTCGGCCATACCCACGTCGAAACAGCGCGTGGGGAACAGTTCGCGGAACCGGCGCAGGCCGGTGCCGTCAATCATCGCCGCCGAGATGGCCACGATTCGGTCATCTCGCTGGGCCAACTCGCAAAGTGTCTGGCCGAAGACCTGGGTGAAAGTGGGCCGGTCACCGGAGGAGACGTTTTCCCCGTTCTCGGGCAGGAACGGGGTGGTGCCATGGAAGCGGCTGGGGTCGTTCTCGGCGGGCTCGTAGCCCCGACCTTTCTGAGTAAGTACATGAACTAGCACCGGCCCTTTGAAGCGGGCCGCATGTCCCAGCAAGCTGGTAAGATGCGCTATATCGTGGCCGTCAATCGGCCCGAGATAAGTAAAACCAAATTCCTCGAACAACATCCCCGGCACCACAAGCTGCTTGACGCCCTGCTTGATCCGATCCATCGCGTGGAGCATGCTCTCGCCCATTGGCATGCGCCGCAGGATGCGCATGGCATCCTGGCGGGCCCGGGGGCTGGCCGGATGCAGGGTCGCGCGCAGTTGCGCCAGGTACGCCGACATCGCGCCGACATTGCGGCTAATGCTCATCTCATTATCATTGAGCACGACCAGTAGATCTCGCTGCTGCTCGCCCGCCTGATTGAGTGCTTCGAGCGCCAGACCACCGGTCAGAGCACCGTCGCCGATAACAGCGACGACCTTCTCCTCGCCGCCCCGCAGATCGCGGGCGGTGGCAAAGCCCAGCGCCGCGGAAATGGAAGTGCTCCCGTGACCAGCGCCGAACGCATCGTGGGGGCTCTCTGCCCGGCTGGTGAAGCCCGACAGGCCGCCATATTGCCGTAGAGCGGCGAACTGCTCCCGGCGGCCCGTCAGCAGCTTGTGGGTGTAGCACTGGTGCCCGACATCCCAGATGATCTTGTCCCGGGGCGAGTCAAAGACCCGGTGCAGAGCCATGGTGAGCTCGACCGTGCCCAGGTTCGGCGCCAGATGCCCGCCGGTGCGCGCCGTGGTCTCGATGATGCGCTGGCGAATCTCTGTGGCCAGCCGGTGCAGCTCGCTCAGTGATAACGCTTTCAGATCAGCCGGCGATTGTATGTTGTCGAGAAGTTCAGACATAATTCTACGCTACTCGAACAGCGATTCCGCCTCCTGCTCCGGTTCGTCCTCCCCAACGTACTCTTCAATCTGGGCTTCCGCCTCGGTCAGCTTGCGCTCGCAAAGCTCCTTGAGGGCCATGCCAGCCTGAAACTTCGCCACCGCTTGATCCAGCGTAAGCTCGCCCGATTCCAGCTCAGCAACGATCTCCTCCAGTTGGGCGAGCGCCGCTTCAAATTCCAGATTCTCCCGAGCTTCGTCCATAATCTGGCCCCGTCAGCTAGCTTGAAGTTGAACGTCGGTCACGTCCGCGAGCAAATCGCCATCGCTCACCGTCACCCGCACTTGCTCGCCAGGCTCGGCCACCGTCACCGAGGAGACCACGAGACCGTCGCGTTCCCGCCGGCAAATGGCGTAACCACGACCCAATACCGCAATGGGGCTGAGCGCCGAGAGCGCTGTCGCTGCTTTGTCCACGCGGCCGCTCAGCCCGTTGACCAACTCGGCCAGCTCATCCCCCAGGCCGACAGCCGCTTCATCAAGCCGCTGCTGGCCGGGTTCCAGCAGTATGCGCGGCTCACGCATCACCGGTCGCTGCCGGACTGCGCTGAGCCGCTCCCGGGCCGTCGCTAAACGACCGAGCAGGTTGGCGCGCAGGCGCTCGCTCATGCCCACCAGGCTAGCCAGCAGCTCCACCTGGTCGGGTACCACCAGCTCCGCCGCCTCCGACGGCGTAGCTGCGCGCACATCGGCCACGTAGTCAGCAATAGTAAAATCGGTCTCGTGACCGACCGCGCTGACCACGGGCCGCGGGCTGGAGAAGATCGCCCGGGCGACAATTTCCTCGTTGAAGGCCCATAGATCTTCCAGCGAGCCACCACCCCGACCAACGATGATAACGTCCAGTCCCCGGTACTCGCCCGCGGCGTGCAAGGACCTGACGATGTCCGGAGCCGCCGCCTCGCCCTGGACAGTGGTGGGAAACAGCACCAGCCTGGCCTGGGGATAGCGACGGGTGATTATCCGGAGCATATCCTGAATGGCAGCACCGGTGGGCGAGGTGCAAATCCCAATACCCCGCGGAAAGCGCGGCAGCGGCCGCTTGCGCGCGGGGTCAAATAGCCCCTCTTTTTCCAGCCTGGCCTTCAGCTCTTCCAGGCGTGCGGCCAACTCGCCCGCGCCATCAGGGCGCATAAAGCGTACAATGAGCTGGTAGCGACCAGCCCGCTCATATACACTGACGTTCCCGCCCGCTACCACCTGCATGCCCTCTTCGGGGGCAAAACCCAGTTTCTGGGCGACGCCCCGGAAGCAAACACAACTGAGCTGGGCGGCTTGGTCCTTCAAGGAGAAGTACAGGTGCCCGGAGCGGTGGCTGGTGAAATTAGACAGCTCGCCGCGCACCGTCACCTGTTGGAGCACCTCATCGCGGTCCAACAGGGCCTTGACGTAACCGGTCAATTCGGACACGGTGAAGACGGATTGATCCATAATGCCTATGTCTCTTGGGGACGTTTGGCGGCGCGAGATCGGCGAACGGTCAGTTGCGCTCACGCGATCTCCAGGTCCTGCTCAATGTCCCGCGCCACTGCGCCCAGAATCCCGTTAATGAACTTCCCCGAGTCGTCGGTGCCGTATTCCTTGGCCAGTTCCACAGCTTCGTCAATCGTGACACCCACCGGCACCCGGGGCTGATAGAACATCTCGGCGAGGGCCACGCGCAGGATGTTCCGGTCCACCGCCGGCATGCGCGACAAAGCCCAGCCCTCAGAGTACTTGCTGATTACCGCGTCTACCTGGGCGGCATGGGCGAAATAGTCTTCCGCCAGCCGACAGCCGTACTCTTCGATCTCCGCCCATAGCTTATCGGCCTCGCGACGGGCCAGTTCCCACTGTTCGATCAAGGTAGCCAGAAGGCAACCAGCCTGCGCCAAGACCTGGTCCGGCGTCTGCCGGCCAACGTCAACCGCGAAGATTAACGCCAGGCACAACTCGCGCGCCCGCCGCCGCGCGCCCACTTGATTGGTTCGTGAGCTGTCAGCTACGCTGGACATATCGCCTTGCTTATCCGATTGTCAACTGCGCCGTTGGGACGGTCCTACTGGCCACCCCACCAGGGCCGTTCGCTGGCCACATAGAATCTGCCTACTACCGCGCCCACGACAGTGAGGACCAGCACAAACACCCCTTGCCAGAATCCGCTCGAGACAAAAATCATGCCGATGATCAGGGCAAAAGCCGCCCCGATGACGGTCGCGATGATGGTGAGGAGCGTACCGATCCATGCGGGTGATTCGCCGGACTTGTCCAACTGTTTCACGATGACTATCCTCCTTCATCTAATCCCATTCGACGTTCTACAAAGTGAATATTTACCTCGCCACGGCGGAAGTATGCATTGCCCAGGATGCGCAGATGGTAGGGAATGGTCGTCCTGATGCCTTCAATCTTCGCGGCACTGAGGGTAGCCTCCATCCGGGCAATCACCTTGGGGCGATCCTGGTCCCAGCATATTACTTTGGCGATCATTGGGTCGTAGTACGAAGAGACTTCGCTGCCACAGGTCACGCCACTGTCTACACGTACACCCGGGCCGACGGGCAACTCCCATCTCTCTATGCGGCCCGGGGAAGCGACGAAATCCCTCTCCCCATCGGCAGCGAGAATCCGACACTCCAGGGCATGTCCATTGAACCAGATCTGGCCCTGCTCACAGCTCAACTGCTCGCCCGCGGCAATGCGGATTTGCTCCCTGACTATGTCCACGCCGGTGAGCATCTCGGTGACGGGATGCTCCACCTGAATACGAGTGTTCATTTCGATAAAGTAGAATCGGCCCCTCCCTGCCACCAGGAACTCAACGGTGCCGGCGTTGCGATAGCCGACTGCTTCGGCGGCGCGCACCGCCGCCTCGCCGAGTCTGCGGCGCAGACTGCGGGAGACGCCCGGACAAGGCGATTCTTCCACCAACTTCTGATGCCGGTACTGTATGGAGCAATCCCGCTCGCCCAGATGCACGACGTTGTCGTGATCGTCGGCTAAGACCTGGACCTCGACATGCCGGGCATTCTCCATGTATCTTTCGATGTACATCTCGCCGGTGCCGAAGGCATTGCGCGCCTCGCTGGTGGCCTCCTCGAGCGCAGCCCCCAACTGCTCGGGGTTGTGAATTATGCGCAGGCCCCGACCACCCCCGCCGCGGGCTGCCTTGACCATCACCGGGTAGCCCAGGTCGTCAGCAATCTCGCGCGCTTCGCGCACGTCGCGTACCCCGTTGGCACTACCCGGGACTACCGGCACCCCGGCATCACGCATTGTCCGGCGCGCCTGGGCCTTGTCACCCATGCTGGCGATAACATCCGCCGGTGGGCCGATAAAGACCAGGCCGCAGGCCTCACAGGCCTCGGCGAAGTTGGGATCCTCCGACAAGTTGCCGTAACCCGGATGAATCGCATCAGCACCGGTTATTACCGCGGCACTGATGATATTAGCGCTGTTCAGATAGCTATCGGCGTTGGGTGCCGGCCCAATGCATACCGCCTCGTCGGCCATCCGAACGTGCAGGGAGCCGGCGTCGGCCTCCGAATAGACGGCCACCGTCGCTATCTTCAACTCCCGGCACGCCTGCAATACCCGGCAGGCGATCTCGCCGCGATTCGCCATCAGAACTTTGCCGAACATATCCCCTCCCTCACCGGCCGGGCAACCTGCCCCGGGCCAGGCCAATACCGCTAACTGCCTGCCATCAGTATGTCTCGTGCCCGGGCGTGGGACAGCTTACCTTGCCCGTGCGCGGATCATATTTGTAGGCGTAGCCACTCACCGGACACTTCAGCGCCAGGTTCCATTTCTTGCTGAGCTTCGGTGGCAAGCCGCCGTCCATTGATTCCATCTGGATCATGTGGCGCAACTGACTGAGATTGTTGCGGCACTCCACGCTTATGCCCGCCTGCCTTGCCTTGCCCAGAGTGGTCTGCGCTTCGCCCTCAAACGCCGGCTCCGACTCGACCTTCTGTTTGCCACCTTTTAGCCCGAAAAACAAGGCCGCCCCTAACATTAGCAGCACCAGCACCACCAGAATCTCTACGAGCACGAACCCCTGCCTACTGCCTGCCGCGAGCCGGGCGCCACGCTTCATCTCACTGGTCATCCTCCTGCGGCTTGATGCGCATCAGTATATCCCCGTAATGCACCGGTGAATCGTCTGGCGCGAGCACCTCCACCACCTCACCAGCCGCCGGACTGGTCACGTCCGTCCACGTACCCAGGGCATCAATCAGCCCAATTACCTGGCCTTTATCCACGCGCATGCCGGGTACCGCCAGCGGCTGCGTACTCCCCTGGGTCTGGAGGTGGAAGGTGCCGACCAGGCGCGCCGCCACGGGTACCAACGCAGTCTCGGCCGCCTCCGCCGCTTCTGGGGATGATTCGCTGAAGGGTGACGCATCGTCATCTTCAGTCGCCACCGCCACCACGTCGCCTGCCCGCCTGATGCGAATGAAGCTATCGCCCTCGCGGATGGATATCTCCGTTGCCGACGACGCATTCAGGATCTGGGTCAGCTCTTGTATCCTGTCACGGTCCATATCTCAGTCACAACCAATCAGCGCCGCCAGGCTCCTGCCCAGAATGTTCTCGGCTTCAGCTGGTCCATTGCAGATTGAGCGCGCTGCCTCGATGTCGTGGCGGATCTCGTCAAGTTGGCGAAAAGGATAATCAGTGCCGAAGATAACCCGCTCGGAGCCGACCAACGATACCACGTGCTGCAGCAACTCCCGAGGAATGTACCACGCCCAGTCTTTGTCGAGGGTGGAGGTGAACCCGGCGTAACAATTCTGGTTGTTGCGGATTACCGCCAGGGCCTCGCCGAAGAATTCCCAGCCGCCCATGTGCTCGACAATTATCTTGAGCTGGGGAAACTCGCGGGCGATGCGATCAATAAGTATTGGCCTGTACTCTTCCAGCAACCAGCCGTGCACGCCAGTGTGGAAGAGGATAGGCAAGTTGAGCTGGGCGGCCAACTCGTAGAACGGAAAAGCCGCTTCGTCATCAATTCGGGCACGATATACCGGGGGGTGGGTCTTGATGCCACGCAACCCTTTCTCCGCAAACTCCCGCATTATCGGCAAGGACTGGGGAGCTACAGGATTCAGCGCCATAAACCCCTCGAGCCGGTCATCGTCGCGGACCCGTTCCCACAGCCACTGATTTGCCTGGTGAGGGTCTCTGACATACCTGGGCAGGGGTGCAAAGGCGACCGCCCGGTCTATGCCTAGCTCATCCATTATTTCCCGTAACGCTTCGACTGTGCCTAGCGCCGGGTTCTCCGCATCATAGGCCCCTGGGGGCATCACATGGCAATGATTCACAAACATCTACGACTCTCCTGCCTTGCGCACTGTCTAGGACCGAAGCGGCCCGCCTCGAGGCAACCGCCTACTTCGTGCTGACCCTCTCGACGTACACGCCAGTACTGGTATCCACACGGACCACATCGCCCTCGCCAACGAACAGGGGGACCGTGACCCTGGCGCCCCCCTCAATTACCGCCGGCTTGTCGCCGCCTGAGGCAGTATCGCCCTTCACGCCGGGGTCCGTCTGGATCACACGGCGCTCTACCGCCTTGGGCGGCTCGCTGCCGATAAACTTGCCGTCGTAGGTGGTGATGGTGACGGCTTCGCCATCCTTGAGCAAGAGGCGCG
>CAYNMY010000098.1:0-7313 GCA_964398275.1 uncultured Armatimonadia bacterium
GGGGTTATGTGCTATCACGGCAAGTCGTTCCTGGGGGCGTGGCTGCTGCACTGGGCCGCGGCAACGCTGCTGGACCAGCTAGTAATCTGGCACGGGCCCACGTAAGCTCTGAGGGGTCGCCGATCACTGCCGCAGTTGTTCTTCCGAGAACACTTCCGCCTCGAAGCTCACCAGCTCGGCGTCCTCTCGGCGCCAGGCGTCGGGAGGCAGGCCGGCCTTGAGGCACGTATGCTCGAGGAACTCCTCGCGGTCCCAGCCCCACTCGACTGGCACCTGCGGCAGCAGCAGGCCGCGGTTGGGTCCGCAGGAAATCATTAGCCCGTGTCGGCCGACCTCGATCTCCTCGCTATCCTGCACCGGCACCAGCGGCGTCAGCGCCGAGATCTCAAGCTCAATATCGGGCAGCTCCTCAGGCGTTACCGGGGTGAAGCGGCTGTCATGCAGGGCGGCGGACTCTGCGTTGTCCGCCACGGCCTCGATGAGTGGTACACGGGGTTCGATGTAGCCGATGCAGCCGCGCAGTTGCCCGGCCTTCTTCAGAGTGACGAAAGCGCCGCGAGGTTCGAGCAATTCGGGGTCATCGGTGTCCAGGTCCGGGGGAGGGCCGTCGGCCACCGCCGTATGCAGCGACTGCCGCGCGACCTGGATCAGTCGTCGCTTCTGCTCATCACTAAGCATAGCCACCACCTGCCCGTCTAATCAGATTCGGGTTTTTGAAGGATGATAATTTGCTGATGGTGGATATTGGGGACGAAGGCGTAGGGAATGCCGTAGGCGTAAAGGTTCTTGCTGTCTTGCAGCAGGGCGGTAACGCCCTTGAGCACCATGCCGCGCCGTTCGATCTCGCGGGCCAGATCGGCGTGGTACAGGTAGTAGCGGGGGCCGTGGCGGAAGTCGGACACGATCACGACCATGTACTGCCTGCTGCGCAGCACCCGGGTACACTGGCCGAATATCTCGCCCAACCGTGTGAGAAACTCCTGGTAATCCTCGATGTTGCCCAGGTTCTGCCCGTCGTCGCTGTAGTTGGTGGGGAGGCCGCGACTGGTGCGCTCAGCACTCACTTTCTCGCTGCCCTTATTCAGGATACTCCAGTACGGCGGGCTGGTGACCAGAAAGTCAATGCTCTCTGATTCCATCTCCGCCAGCGTAGCGCCAGCCTCGCCGAGGATCAGGGCAACTTGCTCAGGGATGCCATCGCCGCTTTCGGCGGCTAGGCGCTGCTGGGCGATCTCGTGCCAGCGGGGTACCAGCTCGATGCCGATACCGCGTCTTCCAGCCCGCAGGCAGGCGATCAGGGTCGAGCCGACGCCGACAAAGGGGTCCAGGATAGTCTGGCCGGGTTTGGTGAAGAGACGGACGAGCCGTTCGATGTCACATTCGGAGAAGGTGGCGGGGTGCTGGCGCTTTAGCTCATCGCGCGGTGGGGCCTTGCTCATCCAGAAGCTCTTGGTTTCCCGCAGCCACTGCTTGTTGCTCAGGTCGTTGAGACGATTGCGTTCGTCAACGGCTTTTTCCACGGTATGGTCGTCCGGTGGTCGGCGAGAGTTTTGCGGTTGCCCAAAAACTCCGCGTGTATTATACTACAGGTAAGTACAGGCAGCAAGGATGGCAGCTCGGCAACGCAGCAGTAATGGGAGTACCAAAGGAGGGAGCTAATTTGCTCCGCGAGGCCCCAGCGACCGCCGGTCCAATCGCATCGCTTGGCATCGTCTTGTGGCTGATCTTCACTGTTGTGGTGGCGGTCGCCGGGACCATGTTGCTGGAAAGCTCGCAAGTGGGCCGCCCCCTCACCGTCGGGCTATGGTCACTGGCCCTGCTCATCGCCGAGATCGTCTGCTATCTACTCGTGTTGACCGTGGCGGCAGCCAGCTCTATTGGCGCCAGTCGGGCCTTCGTAGGCACCCTCCTGGGACTTATCACCCGTGGGGGTATCAGCGTGATCACTGCCCAGGTGACCGCTCCTGTCCAGGTTACCACTGGCAGCTTCTGGGTCGGCTTTAGCTATTTCTACCTGCTGTATTGGCCCGGTGTCTTGGTGCAGGTCTGTGCGGTTGCCGTATTCCTGTGGGTGCTCCGGGACATGTGGACCACAGGCCTGAGGGATGAGTTTGATTTCGGCGCTGGGGCCGAAGTATATGCGCCACTGGACGACGATCAGGCTGTGCGCCAGCGGGCACTGCTGGCCGCGCTCATGGAATCCGACGAGGAGGAAGTCACTGAGCCGCCCGGCGGGCGCGAACTGCCGGAGGAGTTGCCCCAGCCGGGCGTCAGCGCGGGCTTCTACGACGATCTGGATTCACGCGAGTCGCTGCTGCTGGCTCTTGAGGAGGCCGACAGCGAACCGCCCGGGGTAATTGTGGATATGCCGGCTGCGGAGGAGGAGCGCGCCGACGACACCTCGCGCCTGCCGATTGTTTCCGAGGAGCCTGAAGTGGGACCGGAAGTCGAGCCGCAGGAGCAGGCCGAGGTCACGCCGGTGGTGCCTGCTGGTAGCACAACGCCGGTTGGCGGGGGCGTGCTGGTGTGGGAGGCGGAAGAGGCGCTCGACGAGGCGAAGCAGGCCGACGCCGTGAGCCTGCTGGCGGCGAGCGCCGAGGCTTTTGGTCGGGCTGCGCGGGCCGGTGCCGTCGAGCTTCTGCTGATCGAGGTCGCCGCGGGCTGCTGGGTATTGGCCGCCGACCCTGAGCGGGGAGGCTGGTGGGTGGGACGAGCGCAGCCGGCGCCGGTTAGCCTGGGCCAGGCCGTAACGTCGGCGCGACAAGCGCTCGCGGACCTAGCTGGCGCCGATATGCCCGAAGAGGTCCAGTTCAGTCCACCACCGCCCGTCGCGGAACGGGAATGCCCGCAGCAGAGCGTCTCTCATCCGCTGGCTGATCCGCTCCTGGAGCAATGGGGCCTGACTATGACCCTGGGCGAGGTTGGCGAGGAGACCGTTCTAGTCGCTGCGCCGGGCGGGCGGGACCGGCCGGGACTGGCCACAGCCGGAGTGCAGATGTGGCAGGCGGCTTGCCAACTGGTCGAGGTCACGGGATGGGATGAGCCGAACACAGTACTGGTCGGGGGCTGGCAGGGTGCGACAGCAGTGGGTAGGGCGAGTTGGCATGGCGAGCCGGCGTTGCTGGCCGCTGCCGGTCAGGATATTATTCAGGTAGCCGGGGCCAAGCTGCTTGTGACCAGGCTTGCGGACAAGCTGCGCGACTACGGCCCGCGCTACACTCCCAATCCGCCTGTGCCCACGGACGAGCCCACGCAGTAAGTATCCGTCGCGGCTGCGTCGGGGCAGCCAGCGTCGAGAGGAGTGCCCAATATGCCCGAGATCACGATTGCCCCTTCGATGTTGTGTGCTGATTTTCGTCGCCTGGGTGAGCAGGCCCGGGAAGTTGCCGAGGCCGGGGCCCAGTGGCTGCACTTTGATGTTATGGACGGCTGGTTCGTGGATACTATCAGCTTCGGCCCGCTTGTCATCGAAGCGTTGCGCGGCGAGACCGACCTGCACTGCAACGCCCACCTGATGGTCGGGAACCCCGCCAAGCATATCGAGAGCTTTGCGCGGGCGGGCGCTGATTCGCTGTTTGTCCAGCGCGAGACGCTCACGCAGCCGGCACATGTGCTCGCCAATATCCGCAGTCTTGGCCTGCTGGCGGGCCTGGTCTTCAATCCCGCTACGCCCGTCGCCGGGTTGGAGACGATCGCCGACCAGCTAGATCTGGTGCTGCTGATGACCGTCGAGCCCGGGACCGCCGGGCAGGAGTTTATGCCGTCGGTACTGCCCAAGATCCGGCAGACTCGTGAACTGCTCGATGAGTATAACCCCACAGCACGCATCGCGGTGGACGGCGGCGTGGACGCGGACACCGCGCCGGAGTTGGTCGCTGCCGGCGCGGAGATACTCATCTGTGGTTCGTACCTGTTCCAGCACCCCGACGGCTTGAGCGCGGGCATCGAGGCGCTGCGCGAGGTGGTGGCCGGGGTTTGCTAGCGCTGGAATCTGTCGGTAATCTTATTGTAATCTTATTGGTGATTGACGAAAACGGCGCAAATACAGCTCGTGCTCGCAAGAATGCACAGAACAGGCGCCTAATCTTATACCTAATCTTATAATAATCATCAGTGCAGATCCAGTTGATCTTGGGTGTAACCAGGTAAGACATACCGCGTACTGCGGCCAGCGCCTTCCCTGACTACGAGCCTTAGTTCCATGAGTTTCCTCAATTCATTGCTAGCCGGAACAACCTCTACCCCCGTAAGCTCCCGATACTCCCGGTTAGTAATGCTGCCGTGGGTACGCACATACTCGATAGCCGCTTCCTGGCGCTGGTTCAAACCCAACTTCACCAAATCCTCGTGTGCGTAGCGCGGTGAGTGGAGCCTCACCAGGAAGCTGACCTCTTGATCCTCGAATTCCGGCGCAGGTAGACGAGCTTGGCGGCACGCAGAGATCATTCGAATAGTGCCTGTGCCCCATTGTTCAATGTATCTAGCCGAGAATAGACAGTAGGCGATAGAGGGATTGCGCGCGATGGATATGTGTTCAGTCCTCAATGCTTCTACTGTCAAACCCTCAGGGAGTCCTCCAGGATTCAGTATTTCGAGCCGACTGTCGAAGATTCGGAGCTGAACATTGCCGGGGCTTTGGTAGTCCCGGTGGCAGATTGCGTTGACGATACCTTCCCTTACTGCAGGCAAGGGGTACAGCCACCTTTCTTCACGCATTGGACTTTCCGTGCCGATGCTGGCGGCTCGTGACGTATGGCGCTGAACAAAGCTGTACGAGTCTTCGATTTGAGCAAACAGGTCTCCATGCAAGACCTGCATGTCAATATACTCTTCGACATCCTCGCCTACGAAACGAACGCAGCGAAGTTCCGCCTGCGGAAAGATGGACTGGGGGTGCGACCCAAATAACAGAATAGCCGCATTGGTCAGTTGTTCGTCCCGGGTCATTAGTCCTAAGTTCGAGAGAATGTGTTCAGCGGGGCGCCCTGGCTCAATATCGAGACTCCGGTCTTGGCGCATTTGGTTCACGAACGCATGAATTCTTTCAGATGATAGATCTGATAGTCCTGCCTCGGGGCACGGTCGTCCGTCCCACGCGATGGGTGAGTGCAGTTCGACGAGTCGGCGCACTTCGCTGCTTGAAAGCTTTTGATTAGTCCTCCCGACCCGCTTGTATGGCACGCTGAATGCGTATACTGGCTTCTCGGGGCTCTCGGTAACCTGAATCTCGATAACCGTCTTGCCTTGAATCTGCTTCGGTTGGATTGACGTAAATTGTCTGGGGTCCGTGTTGACCTTGATCTTGTTGGCTAGGTCTTCCAGACTGCCTTTTCCCAAGGTTACGCCGACTAACTTGCCATCGTCCGTGATTCCTACCTCAATGCAGCCTCCGCGCAATGTGGCGAAGCTGGCAACAGTTCGGACGATTTCCTTCCACAGGCTGAGGCTCTGCTTGCGTTCGTGTTGCTCGCATTCCTCTTGCGCTGGCACCTTGGCCACCCCCCTTCCTTTGAGTTGCTGATGAACGGCAGACTTCGTGGGTTGCGCGTTCCCTCCAGTGGTAGGTACTTCGCCATTATTAAGACTTCTCCTGCATAGCAATGTTTACTGGCTCCGGCTCAGTTTTTTTGCCGTCACCCCTTGACATCTCTCCCAGCTTGGACTATAATGGTCTACATAGGTTTAAGCTGGGAAAGAGCGGAGCATACTGGAATAGTATGGTGGCCCCGCAGGGAGCAACAATTCACAAGCTTGATTCTGCGAGCAGACTTAAGCTGCGCGAGCAGCAACGAGCAAGTCTGCCCTCAGCTGTGGTGCTGGCCTGTGGGTTTGACAACTGCATCAACCTGTTCGTGCCCCAGGCCTGGGATCTGTACCAGCAGCAGTTTGCGCGCGCCAACGCCAGCCCACTGGATCCGGACCTGCACGATCTGAAACGCCTGCTGATCGCCAGGGCCGAGGAGTGCACCATTGACGACCAGGGGCGGATCAAGATCCCCGAGCCGTTGCTGCGCTGGGCCGGGCTGGAAGCGGGTAAAGAGGCGCAGCTTATCTATCTGGATGATCGCTACGAGATCTGGGAGGTGGGGCGGTACAACGAATTCCTGACCGAGCGGGGCAAAGAGTTGAAGCAAATTGCCCGCAGACTGCTTCGGGGAGATGCCGGAGGCAACGGCGGGTCCGACGGAGCTGATCATTGACCCGGTCGGAGCACCAACCGGCGATGCCCGAACAGGTGTTGGCGCACCTTGACATCCGGCCCGCAGGAACGTACGTAGACATGACTGTCGGCGGCGGTGGTCACGCCGAGCTGATCCTGGAGGCTTCAGCCCCGGGGGGACGGCTGCTCGGGATAGACCGCGACGAACAGGCCCTGGACATGGCGCGGCGGCGCCTGGCGCGCTTCGGTGACCGTGTCCAACTCTTTCGACAACGCTTGTCCGATCTGGCGCAGCTTCTGGTCGAAGCGCAGATCGAGCGGGTGGACGGCATTCTGATTGACACCGGGATATCTATGGATCAGATGCTCGATTTGGCACGGGGATTCAGCTTCGCGAGCGGCTCCTCGTTGGATATGCGTATGGATCGCCGACAGGCGTTGACCGCATACGAGGTGGTCAACAACTATTCCCAACAGCAGCTTTATGACGTTTTTGGGGTAATCGGGAGAGGGCGGGAGGCAAGGAAGGTGGCAGCACGAATCGTGTCGTTCAGGGAGGGAAGCGGCCCGATTCAGTCCACGGCTCAGCTCGCAGAACTGATCGCAGCTACGGTGAGTCGCCCCGGCCGGGGAAAGCAACGAAACCCGGCTGCACGATGGCTGATGGCGATTCGAGTCGCAGTAAACGACGAACTAGCTGAGCTGCGCCGGGGGTTGCAGACTGCGGTCGCAGCTCTCCAACCAGCCACAGGGCGCTTGGTGGTATTAACCTGGGCAGGCCACGAGCATCGGCTGGCTAGGCAAGAGCTAAGGCGCTTGAGCAACCCCTGCACTTGTCCTCCCGCCCTCCCATGCGCTTGCGGTAAGCGGCCACTAGTAGAGGTGGTGGTGCGCAAGCCACTGAGCCCAGAGCAGGCGGAGGTGCGGCGCAATCCGCAGATGCGGTCGTGCCGCCTGCATGCAGCACGAGCGTTGGGCGAGGACGAGCGAGAGACGGACGGGGACCACGAAATCGCAAAACCGAAGAGAAGTAACCGAAAATAGGGAGGGTGGGTGTCAGTAGCAGCACCAGTAGCGCCAGACACAAACCACCAAGCACAGCCCAGTTCACAGCGCCACGGTAACCTGCATTGTAGCATAATTGATGCAGGGC
>CAYNMY010000099.1:0-3801 GCA_964398275.1 uncultured Armatimonadia bacterium
GCCAGCGTGGCCTGATCCTCAGCCCGTGCCGGTGGAAGGCAACCTGGAACTGCCACGGATGAAATTTGACGACGCTTTCCACGTGGCAGTGGCTGACGGCGCTGTGTATTTCGGCTCGTCGGCCGATAACAAAGTCTACTCACTCGATGCTGGCACGGGGCGAGTTCGGTGGCAGTTCTTCACTGGTGGGCCGGTTCGGCTGGCGCCGGCAGTCCACAACGGCCGGGTGTATGTGGGCTCAGACGACGGCTATGTGTATTGCCTCAGTGCCTCCGACGGCACGCTCATCTGGAAGTTCCGCGCCGCGCCCAACGGCAAAAGAGTACTCGGGCGCGGCAAGATGATCTCGCTGTGGCCGGTCCGCACCGGCGTGGTGGTGGATGGTGGGATAGCTTACTTCGCCTGTGGCGTATTCCCAGGCGAGCGCGTCTACGTCTACGCGGTGCGCGCACAAGATGGCTCGCTGCTATGGAAGAACGATACTGTCAGCGACTTGAAAGCAGGTCAGAACGGGTTCTCGCCGCAAGGTTATCTGCTGCTCAACAAGACCTACTTGTTCATCCCGTCCGGGCGGGCTATGCCTGCTTGCTTCGACCGCCAGGACGGGCGGTTTATTCATCAGCGAAAGTTCAGTTGGCGCTCCATCGGCATCATCGGCGGCACCTACGCGCTACTCAGCGACGACCATCTTTACTCCGGGACGCTGCGCCAGGTGGTCACTTTGGACAAGAAGTCAGGGAACGTCGGCTTTGCCTGGTTTCCTGGACGCCGCTTGGTGCTGACCGCCGAGACCTCGTACATGCTCAACGACGCCGGCATTACGGCTCTGGACCGAGCTGCCTATGTCCAAGCCAGCCGGACGCAGCGGCAGCTTGCCGGGAAGCGTACCGCGCTGAAACGGGCGAAGCCAGAGGACCTAACCGAGCAGCTCAAGGCCCTGGCCGAGGAAGAGGAGCAGGCAGCCGCGGCCCTCGAAGGCTGCACGCACTGGCGGTACGAACGCAAGGGCCTCGATTCGATGATCGTGGCCGGCGGGTTGGTTCTCGCCGGCGGGGAGGACAAAGTAATCGCCCTGGATCAGGCCACAGGAGAAGAGCTGTGGACCGGCAAAGTCTCCGGCACAGCAAAGGGGCTGGCCGTGGCCGGCGGGCGCCTCTTTGTCAGCACCAACAAGGGTACCATCCATTGTTTTGGCAAAGGAGCACCGGCAGCAGCCAGTGTCGCCCAGGCTGTCACGGATCCCTATCCGCCGGACGAGCTGACGGCGTTTTACAGGAGAGCTGTCAGGACGATTATCACAGAGACCGGCGTCAAGCAAGGCTATTGCCTGGTTCTGGGGTGCGGCTCAGGCCGCCTGGCCTACGAGCTCGCCAAGCGCACCGACCTCATGATCTACGGCATCGAGCCGGACGCCAATAAGGTGGCGGCTGCCCGGCTTGCCCTCGATGCTGCCGGGCTTTATGGCACGAGGGTTTGTGTAGATCAAGGCGAGCTGGATTCCCTGCCCTACTCGGCCTACTTCGCCAACCTCATCATTTCCGAGGAGGCGCTGATATCGGGCCGGTTGAGCGCCTCCGCTCCGGAAGCCATCCGCGTACTTAAGCCTTGCGGCGGCGTGCTGTATGTCGGTCAGCCCCCCACCAGCACGGAGACAGTCGAGACCTTGAGCCCACAGGCCCTGCAGGACTGGCTGAATCCAGCTAGCAGCGGCGGCGAATCTGAACTGACAGAGTCGAGCGGCACATGGCTCAAGTTTACGCGTGGCCCGCTGGACGGGGCTGGTAGTTGGACCCACCAGTACGGCGACCCGGGCAATACCGCCTCCTCGGAAGACCGGCTGCTCAAGTGTCCCTTGCGAGTGCTGTGGTATGGTGACCCGGGCCCCGATAAAGTCCCCAGCCGACACCTGCGCAACGCCGCTCCCCTCTCGATCAATGGTCGTGTGTTTCTCCAGGGCATCAACCGCATCATCTGTTTCGACGCCTACAACGGCTTTAGGTACTGGGAGCGGGAGATCCCGGGTGCATACCGTGTCCGCATGGCGCGGGAGTGCAGCAACCTGGCCTGCAATAAAGACAACCTCTTCGTCGCTACCGGCTCAAAGTGTCTGCGTCTGGCCGCCGCCACCGGCGAGACTGAAGCTACGTATGAGGTACCGGCCGCCGCGGACGCAAGCGACCGTACGTGGGCCTATGTCGCCGTCGTGGATAATCTGCTCTTCGGCAGCACCTTGGCTCAACCCCAATTCAGCGACTCGGTGTTCGCCGTAGACTGGAAAACCGGAAAGCGCCGCTGGGTTCACCCCGGCAAGAATATCAGGAACAATACCATTGCCGTGGGCGAAGGCCGCATCTTCTTTGCCGACGATCGCGCGACAAGCGAGCAGCGGCGGGCCGCGCTGAAACAGAAGATTCAAGAGCTGCAAGCTGCGCAGGGAATTGACGCCGCTGCAGCGGAGAAAGAGCTCGCCAATGCTGATGTGCGAATAGCCGTCGCGCTCGACGCCTCGACGGGGGAGGTCTGTTGGGAGAAGCCGGTGGACCTGACGGACTGCGGCGGGCCAATTCTCTTCTCTATTTGTAACAACGGCGTTCTGCTCTTCGCTGGCTCATACGCCAACGGGCACTACTGGGCCCAATTCCTCGGCGGGCGCTACGCCAGCCGCCGGGTTGTGGCCCTTTCCACACAGGACGGCTCGCTGCTGTGGTCAAAGGCCGTCGGCTGCCGTATCCGGCCCCTGGTCATCGGTGACACGCTCTATGCCGAGCCCTGGGCCTTCGACCTGCATACCGGTGAACAGAAGATGCGCACTCACCCGGTGACAGGCGAGTCGGTGGCATGGAAATTTGAGCGACCCGGCCACCATTGTGGCTGTATCTCCGGGTCCCCCAACGCGCTGTTTTTCCGCTCCTGGTCATCCGCCTATTACGACCTCATCTTGGACTACGGGACACAGCACTTCGGCGGCCAGCGCCCGGGCTGCTGGATCAATATGATCCCCGCCAATGGGCTGCTGATCGAACCCGAAGCCAGTTCGGGCTGTGTCTGCCTCCACTCAGTCACCTGTACCGGCGTGTTCGAGCCGTCCGATACCAACAAGATGTGGGGGGTATACTCCTCCGCTGGTGAGACGATCCCGGTGAAGCACCTGGCCATCAATCTGGGAGGGCCGGGTGACCGCAGGGACCGCCACGGGACACTATGGCTTGGCTACCCGCGTCCCTGGGGCCGGATGCTGCTGGAGTTCCCACTGGAGGCCAGTATCCTGCCCGAATGCGGCTATTTCAACTACGGGGAGGAGGACTCGGGCGCTGCTAATGCAGACGCGCCGTGGCTTTATTCCTCGGGCTGCTCTGGGCTTATACAGCTCACGGTGCCCCTCGTCACACAACCCGCTGTATACACGGTTCGTCTCGGCTTTGCCGACACCGAAAACCAGCGGCCCCGGCAGCGCGTTTTCGACATCAAACTCCAGGACAATCTCGTAGAGAAGAACTTTGACATCATCCAGACAGCGGGCGGGCCCCACGGGGAGGTCGTCCGGGAATTCAAAGGGATTGAGGTGCGCGACGATCTGAAGGTCGAGCTTGTCCCCAAAGCCCAAAGACCCACGAAAACCCGTGTACCTATCTTGAACAGCATTGAGATCATCAGAGAGCGCGAGCTAGACGTCGGACGGAAACCCAAAGAAGCCAACACGAGCGTCTGGCCACTTCCGGTCACCTGGCGATTCGCCCCTGACCCGGATGAGGTCGGTGTGTCGGAAAAGTGGTTTAGCGTCTCATTTAATGACGACAATTG
>CAYNMY010000099.1:3811-7300 GCA_964398275.1 uncultured Armatimonadia bacterium
CATATCCGCAGCGACCAAGGCAAGGGCTGGGAAAGGCAGGGTTTTCCTGGCTACACGGGGATGGGATGGTACCGACAAAGCCTGCGGGTCCCGGCTGAACTGGACCGCGAACGAGTGAGCCTGTATTTCGGGGCCGTAGACGAGGATGCCTGGGTATACATCAACGGAGAACTGGCCTACGAACATAGCTGTGCGTCAACAGGCCTAAGCCCCAGCGAAATCTGGACTACACCGTTTGCTTTCGATGCCCGGCCTCACTTGAAACCTGGCCAATTGAATACCATAGCGGTGCGAGTGCATAATTCTGCGGGCATGGGCGGAGTCTACATGCCCGCCTACTTGGTGGCTGGTGACCGGCCGCTGTATGCCAGCCTGATTCAGAGCTTGATCAAAGCTGAGAGCCTGGGGCAATAAAGCGCCAACCGGGCGAGTACCATATCAACGCCAATGTGCGGGCGTTCGCGGACCCTAACGGGATCAGCATCCGCGCCGGCTATTCTGCTCTGCGCAGCTCGTCCAGTTCGACCACACGGTGCTGTTGCATGGCCAGGTCAACCCCGCAGCAGACGACCATTGACTCAAACGCATCTTGCAGCGTCGCCTTCGGGGGCTGGGCGGGATCGTCCAGCCAGCTCAGGAACGCTCCGATAATTCCGGGATCAGCGCCGGCATGACCGCCGGATATCGGGGCGGGGTCACAGACGATTTCCTTCCCGCTCAGGTAGGGGAATACGCGCAGTTGATTGAGGCTCGAACAGCCCCGCAAAGTCGCCTCCGACCCGCAAATGTGCACGGACCTGCTCTCCAAGTGCGTCAGTGGCAGCAGGCTGAAGGCGACCGTCACCCCGTTGGCGTACTCCAACCCCGCGCTCCAGCGCCGACAAAGCCAAGCTGATGAACCATTATCTTCGCGCTCCTGTGCTGCCAGTGAGTTAGTCTTTGAGCGTCTCGAAGGCACCCGTCACGCTCGAGACGTTCGATGGTTTCAGAATCTGAGTTGAGCTACTCCAGCACGTAAACCGCCACCTCGCCGGGCGGAAGCTCCAGTTCGATGGCCTGCCCCGGCACCACGCGCCGGCCGGAGTAGTACTCCGTGCCCTGCGTGAAACCGGTCTGCGGTAGGTGGAAACTGTAGCTCTTCGGTTGGCCGGTCTCATTCATAATCGCCACCACGTACTTGCCGTTGTACTCGCGCACCGCTGAATCAGGCAGATTGGCCTCGCCCAGTTCTCCCCAGTCGGCCAGAAATCGTCCATGCAGAAAGATTTCTTCGTAATCGGCGGCGAGGCGGCTGATGTCGGCAATAGCGTGGTAACAGCGGCCGTCCAGAGCGTGACGGTCGTAGAACAAGACGCCGGCGGTGCAGTCGGTCAGCCGCCGGAGGATCCTGGCCCTGGTCCAGATAATCACCGGCCGGTCCTCGGTCAAACGATACGGGTTGATGATGATGCCCACCATTAGCGGGATATCGCCGAGCGCCTCCCTGGTGCTCCGCAGCCGGGCGCCACCGCGCCCGTAGCCACAGGAGGCCACGTCTATCGCGTTCAGCCTGCCGATTGCCTCCCAGTCCACACTGTACTTCTCCTGGGTGGTGCGCGACTGGTACCCCGAGTAGACCTGGAACTGGGTGCCGGGCCGGAGGCGGTGGATGGCCTCCTTCATCTTCAGGCAGATCTCAGCGAAACGCTGGCCGATGAAGCTCAGCCATTGGTCGTAATACTGGTCCTTGATTGTCTCGGGCGTAAGGGCAGCCGGATCAATGCCGAGCTGCGCGAACTCCGCGAACTCGCGCAGATACCGTTCATCGTAGCTGGCCATGTAGCCGGTCAGTGAGTTGGTCTCGACATCCCAGATGATTGAGTCCGGCTCGTGCCGGGCGAGCATCTCTCCGAGCGCCTCTTCTACCGCTGGCCAGCCCTCCTTCAGCCAATATGCGGGGCTGAGGATTCGCTCGCTGCGCTTGCCGTCAAGAGTGACCTGGGCGTGCTCCGGGTGCGC
This sequence comes from uncultured Armatimonadia bacterium, assembly GCA_964398275.1. Classification (GTDB taxonomy): domain Bacteria; phylum Armatimonadota; class Zipacnadia; order Zipacnadales; family Zipacnadaceae; genus JALGTD01. The sequence continues at coordinate 5,810 of CAYNMY010000099.1, forward strand.
CTTGACATAGCCCTTCGCCTGGTCGGCATGGAAGTGTACGACCCGTCGCAGATTGTACGGCTCGGACAGCGCGGGTTCATCGCCGCCAGAGCGCTCGTTGAAGCGGGCCTGTTGGGCGGCAGCGAAACAGACTTCACGCATGGCGTGGTCGTCCATGCGGTCCACCCCGCTCATCCAGAACTGCCAGCGCAGCTTCTGAGGCTGTTTGCCATCCAGCGGCGCCAGGACCTTCAGGGGCACATACTGGGGAGCTTCGATCACAGCGCCTCGCTCGGCTTCCAACCAGTAGGCTATCTGCAGGCTGCTATCGTCTGGCGGCAGCTCGTTGGCGCGCACGAAGACGTCCAGCATATCGAACATGTAGTGCCCGTAATCATAGTTCACTGGCTTGTCGGCGGTTATCACCCAGAGCGAATACTCTTCACCGCCAAGCATCCGTGTGCCGCTCTTTTGTGTAGTGTAAACGGCCAGGTGCTTGACGAATTGGTGATAGAAGCCGGTGGCGCCGAGCAGCTCCAGGCCTGGGGGCAGCGCGATATGAAGCCGCCAGTCGTGCAAAAGGCGATCGGGAATGCCCGGCTTGGGGAAAACCAGCGCCTGAGGACAGTGCTGGGCGAGGTGCAGATATGGGGCGGGTTTGGGCCACAGCCGCGACTGCCGCCATAGCAGCGTCTTGCGCACCGTCACCGGGCCGGCTTCAGCGCCAATGAGCCTGGCGCCGGGCAGCGTGCTGTCGCCCAGAACCGCCGCCCGCGGCAACTCAGTATCGTCGAAGGCAGGCGAACCGAAATTCTCCGGCGGCTCGGCGCCAGCCATTACCCAGGAGCCATCTGACGCCAGATGCATTCCCTGGAACTCACCGAGAAAAGCGCCTGAGCCGCCTTCGAAGGTGATGCTTACCACGTTTGTGCCCTTGCTCATCGGCAGCGACACTTGTTCTGCATCGCCGCTGCCACTGGCCACCTCGACCCCATTTACCCGCACCTGCCACCGGCCGTCTGTGGTGATTTGCAGGGTTGCCGTGGACGCTTCGACCACCCGGGCCATCTCTGCACTCAGGTACAGCGGCTGGAGAGTAGCCGCATCCAGCACATCCGCCGTGAATACGACCCGGTCCCCTTCTGCGATGTCGAAGTCCAGTTCGTGTTGTGCACCGGTACGCCAAATGCCAAACTCCTTGCGGGGGACACCATCATCGCCTGACTGCCAGCCCGCCATCAGGCTCAGAGGCAAGCTCCCCGCGACCGCGAGCGCTTTGAGTACATTTGCGCCTGGATTTAATCGCGCCGGGATATCCACCGTCAATCCTACAGGCTCAGCTACGAAGCGCAAGTAGCCGAAAGTGTCGGGCATATGGAAACCCAGGCCGGTCGGGTTCCACGCGCTCTTGTCTCTCCCCTTGGCGGCCTGGCGGCCTACGCATGTCCGCCAGGTCCCCGAGCCCGGCGTCTCGTCCAACGCCCCCCACGGGATGGCCCTGTGCCCTTCCCC
>CAYNMY010000100.1:0-7267 GCA_964398275.1 uncultured Armatimonadia bacterium
GCTATCCATAGGTGGCAGCATATCTTATCTTGGGCGCTGAGTTGAGCTGGGCAATTGCTATTCAATCGCTCCTGCCAGTTCCTCAGCGGTTATGGTGTGCACGTTTTCAATCTGCGTATCTCTGCTGATTTCGTCGGGATCCAGCACGACCAGCGCCGGTACCAGCGGTCGGGCTAATTCCGCCAGACTGCGGCGGATCTGAGCATTACACAGCAGCACGAGCGGACGGTCCACTACCCGGTGCTGCGCTACCAGCGTCTCGAGCAGGCGGTGCCAACGCGCCGCCTCATCCGGGACCAGTGCCAGCGGCGTCGCCTGGGGCTGGTGCCGGGCCCGCGCCAGCAGATCTTGCTCCACCTGTGGCACTAGTGTGATTGCATAAACCGTGCCATTCGGAGCAACAGTTTGCGTGATGACCGGCGCCATCGCCCGCCGCACCCTATCCTCAAGCTCCGCTGCGCTGATTCCCCCGGTTAGACCCACGGTCAGAGCCTCGACCAGCGCCACCCAATCAGTCAGCGGGAGGCCCTGGCTGAGCAGCCGGCGGCTCACCGCGACCATAGTGGCGGGCGTTAATCCCGCCGATTGTGCTTCGGCGACTGTCGCCGGGTGCGTCTGCCTAAGTTGCTCGAGCAGTTCACTGGCTCGCTCGGTGTCAAACAACTCGCTCGCGTTCTTCCGTATCACCGAGCGCAGGTGGGCCAGGAGCACTTGCTCCGGGTCGAGTAGCTCAAGCCCCTCTGCTGAAACATGCTCGGCGTGCTGTGCTCTTACCCACTTACCATATCGCCCATCAGGCAACTCAACCAAGACTCCGTCTTCGGGCAGCAGCGCGGCCTGGTCGGCGATGGCCAGCCGGCGGGCCAGTCGCAGCCGCCCGGTGTCAAGAATACTGCCTCGCAAGACGATCGCATACTGGTCGGCATCGAGCTTCTCCGAATCGCGGACGGCGAAGGCAGGCAGGCTGAATCCCAACCGCTCCGACATCTCCCGGCGCACTCGACCCAACTGATTCAGCAATGATTCGCCGCCGTCATCCAGAAGCTTCAGCAGCCCCCAGCCCAGGTGTAGTTGCGGCGTGGTGACAGTCGGGGCGGCGCTCGCGGCGAGTGTCTGAGGCTGGGCGGCCGCCTCCGCCTGGGCCTGATTGGCCCGCTGGACGATGAACCAGCCCCCGACGCCGAGGCCGGCTGCAACAGCCAGTAGCGGGAGCTTGGCCACGCCGGGCACCAGTGCCAGCAGCAGGCAGGCCACCGCTACGCCCAGCACTGCTACGGGACTGCCGAAGAACTGCCGCCTGGCCTCGGCGGCCAGGTCGGAGGTGGCATTGGCCCGAGCGACGAGTATCGCAGCAGCTGCCCCCACCAGCAAAGCAGGCACGAGGATTATCAGGCCGTGGCCGGCCACCGTCAGCGCCAGGCTCTCCCACGGACTGCTCGCCAGCCCCGCCGCTGCCAGCCGGACGAGGGGCGTCAGCGCGACTATCGCCACCACCGCGATAGTCTCACCCCGCAGGAACCGGGCGGCTCCGTCCATCGCGCCGTAGAAGTTGGCTTCTTGTTCCAAGTGGCTCACAGTATCGTCGAGCTCCATGGCGAGTTCTGTCTTGGTGCGGACTTTGGTTTCCAGCGCGAGCTGCTTGCCCGGCAGGGCATCGAGAGCAAACCGGGCTGCCACTTCCGCGATACGCGTCACCCCGGCGGTCACTACGACAAATTGTACGACCCCCAGGGTGATAAGGCTGCCCAGGCTGGCGATCGGATTGTCGAAGCCGGCGACCGCCGCCAGCGTCATAGTAAGGGGACCCGCCTGCCCCGAGGTGACAATGAGTCGGGCAACGGTCAAGGCCAGCAATAGTCGTGCCAGACTTGAGAGCACCACAATGCTGGGCAGAGTAGACAATTCCACGGGCCGGGGGGTGAGTAGGGCCACCAGAAGCAGCCCGGTTGCACCAGCCAGGTTGGCGGCCAGCAACAAGTCCACCAACCACGCTGGCAGGGGCACCATGAGCAGAGCCAGCGCGCCGACCGCGGTGAGTACGGCCACGGCTATGGGCATAAGCGCATCCTGAGTGGACGGGGCGATGTTACTGCTCCGTGCGGCCAACTCGGCGTCCCCCCCAATATGATGGCGGCCAAGTGGGATGACGTTCCTAATGGTGAGTAAGTAGTCATTCTCCCTCGGGCTGGGAACTCCTCCCGCCGTTCAATCGGCCTCCGGGGGTTGTCCGCGTCCGGCTGGCGTACCGAGTACGCTGCACCGAAGGGCACCTGGGCGGATGGGGCTATGATTGCGGGTAGCGTCCTGCTCGCGGCAGGCTGCATCTACGCCCGCCTGGCCGGCTACGGTGAGCTGCTGCCGAGGCTGTGAGGCAGGAAGGTACTGGCAGTCGGGTGGTGCGGCGGGACGAGAGCAGGCTACACCTTTGCCAGGCTGGGGTGCCCCGCCAGCAGCTTCTTTACGCCCTTGTCGGGAAAGGCCACCACGAGCGTGGCGCTGGTCTCTTCTTCTTTGATGCTTACCACCATGCCCTCGCCGAATTGGGCGTGCCGGACCCTGTCGCCCACCGAGTACTCCCCGGCGGTGTACGGCTCAGTCTTCTCTTTCTTATGCGCGCGGGGCTTGCGGCGCTTCCTGGTAGGTTCCTGTGGCTCAGGCTGAGGCGCTGAGTCGCCCGATTTTGCCCGCGAGAGCACCGCGGTCAGATCGAGGCGGCGGCCAGTCATCTGCATCTCAGATTCGAGTTCCGGCGTGGCGATGAGCTGACGGTCAGCCAACGGGGCACCGCATTGCTGCACGATATCAGCGGGGAGATGCTTCAGGAAGCGCGAAGGCGCCATCTGCCTGGTCTCACCAAAGATCGTCCGGCGGCTGCAGTGGCTGATATAGAGCCGCTTCTGGGCCCGAGTCATGCCCACATAGCACAGCCGGCGCTCCTCCTCAATCTCGGCCGGGTCGTTCATGCTGCGATAGTGGGGCAGGATCTCTTCCTCCATCCCCACCAGGAAGACGGTGGGGAACTCCAGGCCCTTGGCGCTGTGAAGAGTCATCAGCGAGACTGCCGAGTCCAGCGACTCCGCCTCGTCAATGTCGGCGATCAAAGCGATACGCTCGAGGAAAGCGGCCAATGACGGGTCCTGCGCTGTGCCACCAAAGCGCGCCGCGGCGCTGATGAACTCCTCGACGTTCTCGGCCCGTTCGGCATCGTCGGCCCGCCCTGACTCGTGGAGCCGAGTCAGGTAGCCGGTGCGGGCGACCACTTCCTGGACTAACCCGCGCAGCGGCATCTGGCCTACCTTCTGGTGCAGCGCGCTCATCATATCGTAGAAATCGGCCACGGCGTGCTGCTGTGCCAGTCGCAACGGCTCACACACTTCAGGCATCCCACAGACCTCAAACAGCGGGTCGCCCAGCTTGAGGGTGGCTGCGTCCAGTGTTTGCAGCGTCCTGGCGCCGATGCCCCGCGTCGGCCTGTTAATGATGCGGCGCAACGAGATGGCATCGTTGGGGTTAGACAGCACCTTCAGGTAGGCAATAATGTCCTTGATCTCTGCGCGATCGTAGAAGCGGATGCCGCCGACCACCTCGTAAGGGATTCCCGTCTCCACCAGCGTCTCTTCCAGGACCCGCGACATCGCGTTGGTCCGGTACAGTACAGCATAGTGGCCCGGTTCAGCCTGGTGGACGAGGACGTCGGTGTGAATCTGGCCCACCACCCACTCGGCCTCCTCCTGCTGGTTGACCGCGTGGTAGACCATCGGCTGATCCCCCGGAGGATTGTCGGTCCACATCTGCTTGTCCGCGCGGCTGGGGTTGTGTTTGATCACCTCGTGGGCACAGCGGATAATATTGCTCGTGGAGCGGTAGTTTTGCTCGAGCTTGAAGACGCTGGCCTCGGGATAGTGCTCCTCGAAGGCCAGAATCAGCCGGACATTGGCCCCCCGCCACCCGTAGATGCTCTGGTCGTCATCGCCCACCACGCATAGATTGCGATGCTGCTTGCTCAGCAGGTCAACGAGGGTGAACTGCGCCAAGTTGATGTCCTGGTACTCGTCCACCAGCACATACTTGTATTGCTTCTGGTATTTCTTGCGGATCTTGGCGGAATCCTGCAGTAGCCGCACCGCGTTCATTATCAGATCGTCAAAGTCCAGCGCCTGGTTAGCCTGCAGTCGCTCCTGGTAGGCGCGGTAGATGCGCTTGGCCTGCATCTGAAGTGGATTATTGCTTGCCGCCACATAATCGGAGGGGGCCAGCAGATCGTTTTTCGCGTTGCTGATCTCCCAGCGGATGCTCTCGGGTGGATACAGCCCGGCGTCTATGTTAAGCGCTGATACGGCCTCCTTGACCAGCGCCTGCTGGTCGGCCTCGTCGTAGATGACAAAGTTGGGGTCAATACCGAGGGTCTGGCCGTCGGTGCGGAGCATCCGGGAGCAGAACGAGTGGAAGGTGCCCGCCCATACCCCGGCTCCCTTCTCACCCACGAGTTGCTCGATGCGCTCTTTCATCTCCCCGGCGGCCTTGTTGGTGAAGGTGACCGCCAGGATCTGCTCGGGGGGCACGTCCAGTTCGTGGATCATATAGGCGATGCGGTAGGTAAGCACGCGGGTCTTGCCGCTGCCGGCGCCCGCAAAAACCAGCACGGGCCCGTCTACAGCCCGTACTGCTTCCTGCTGCTGCGGATTGAGGTCGTCAATAATGCTCAAGCTATGTCACCACAATATAATCAGAGATTCAGTAGACCGAGCGGCTCGCCCGTCGGGGTATGGCAGAAATGGGCAGCCTGACAAATCTAGGCGAAGGCTGGGCACGCCAGGAGAACGGTGGTAGCAGAAGAATCAGTTGACTGGCGCCCCTCGGGTTACCGAGCGCGCCTGATCCGTGATTGGTAACCTAACACCCGCTCGCGCCGAGGCGAGGTCGCTCTTCGTAAGAGATAGTCAGCTTTCCCACTCGGTCTGTTCTGCCTCTGCTGGTCCGGTTTGTTCTTCTGCTTGTTCCGGCACGCTCTCCGCCTCCACCGTGACGCTGGGCAACTCCTCGGACGGCTCTTCTTCCTCTGCCACTGGCGTCTCGTTTTCCAGCTCCAGCAACAGGTCGGGGCTGACGCCGGCCTGGCGGCGGATCTCTTCAGTCTGCGCCTGGAGCTGCTGTATCTCTGCTTCGATTTCGTCTATGTGCAGGCAATCACCGAGAATATCGCGGTTGCGCACCTTGCCGCGGGTGTGCAGCGAGTAGGCCTTCTTGCCCATCGTTACGAGAAACTGGTGGCGCTGGCGTCGGAGCAGGCGAATCCGCGCCGCCAGCTTCTGAATGCCGGCCTGGCGATCAATGCTATCTGCCAGGCCGGAAACCCTTTGCCGGCTGCCGCGGAAGAACTCGCGGAGCACCTGTTTGATCTGTCCCCAGAGGTTGTCCGTCGATCTATCACTGATTCTCATATTTTCCTGTGGCCTTCCATATTATCTTACTGCGCGAGAGTTGCTCGCTTACCCGCGCAGAATCGAAAGCGGGCGTTCGTCCAGGCGATGTAGGCCGGCGTCCAGTGCCGCTTGCACCGCGGCCCCGTACTCGGTCACGGTCGGGCGCCGGCTGATCTCCTGGACTTCGCTGGCCCGGTAGCAGGGCCGATACTGCGCCATTACATTGACATAGGTGTCGGGGCTCAGGTTCGCCAGGAACTGCATGATATCGGCGGTTCCTGCCAGATTATTGGGCAGGACCAGGTGCCGGACCAGCAATCCACGCTGCGCCAGGCCCCGCTCGTCAATCTGCAAGTCCCCGACCTGCCGGTGCATCTCCGCGATTGCCGCCTGCATACGCTGCGGATAGTCCTGCGCGTCGGACAGACGCGCGGCAACCCGGCCGGCGCTGTACTTGGCGTCGGGCATATATATGTCTACAATGCCCTCGAGCAGCTTGAGGGTTTGCACCGACTCGTAGCCGCCACAGTTGTAGACCAGCGGCACCTCCAGCCCCTGCTGGGCGGCAATTACCAGGGCCTCGAGTATCTGAGGCACGAAGTGAGTTGGGGTTACCAGGTTAATATTATGGCATCCGAGTAGTTGGAGTTCGAGCATAGCTTCGGCGAGCCGCTCGGCGCTGACTGCCCGGCCGCGGCCCAGATGACTGATATCGTAATTCTGGCAGAACATGCAGCCCAGCGAACAGTTGGCAAAGAAGATCGTCCCCGACCCGCCGAGGCCGACCAGCGGGCGGTCTTCGCCAAAATGGGGGCCATGACTGGCCACCAGCGCCTGCCGGCCGCTGCGGCAGAAGCCGGTCTCGCCCGCGAGCCGATCTACCTGACATTCCCTGGGGCAGAGCCGGCACTGGCTCAGTATAGCCAGGGCCTGGTCACGGCGCCGGGCCAGCTCTCCGCTGTCCAGCAGGCGGAGGTAACTCGGCTCAAACGTGTCACCACTCGCGTAAGTCATTGACCAGTGAACCGAGGTTATCCATGACGTGGTAACTGGTCACGTCAAAGTGGGTTGGCGTAATTGATATCTTGTTCTGGGCGATAGCCGCGATGTCGGTGCCGGGGCCGGAGTCGGTCTCTGTGGGTGTGCCAGAGAACCAGTAGTAGGGATCACCGCGGGGGTCTTCACGCTTTTCGATGGTGTTCAGATAACCTCTTCGCCCCAGCCGGGTAATAGCGATTCCCTCGATCTCTTCGTAAGGTACCGCCGGCATGTTTACGTTCAGGAAACAGTGAGGCGGCAGATCAGTGTGGGGGAAGGTAGTAGCCAACCGGGCCGCGAAGCGAGCAGCCGGGCTGAAATCAACGTTGTTGTAGGAGGTCACGGAAATCGCGAAGCTGCGTAGCCCCTGGATCGTCGCCTCCATCGCCGCCGAGACGGTACCTGAGTAAAGCACCTCCTCGCCCAGATTGGCGCCGCCGTTGATGCCCGAGACCACCCGGTCCGGTGGCTCTGGGTTGGGCAGCCGGCCCAGGACCACGCAGTCAGCGGGCGTGCCGTTGCAGGCCAATACCTCCCCACGGACGCCAGGGAGCTCGACGGGCTTCAACCGCAGCGGCTGGTGCAGGGTGACAGCGTGGCCGGCCGCGCTTTGCTCGCGGTCCGGCGCCACCACCCGCACCTGGCCTATTTCCTGCAAGCTTATCAACAGGGCGTACAATCCGGGAGCGTGGATGCCGTCGTCATTGGTTACCAGTATGTGCATTCGCTTTGTCCTTACAGTACGCCGGGCGTCCCGCCCGCCGCCGGGGGACAGGCGAGAGGCCTGTCCTGCCGTGCGTCGTAGT
>CAYNMY010000101.1:0-7187 GCA_964398275.1 uncultured Armatimonadia bacterium
GCGGGCAGTCGCTGTGGGCGCTCCGCGCAACTGCACACCGTATGGTCGCACCGCGGCCAGCGAGCTGGCCGGCAACCTGGCGCAACGCGGCTTCACCATAGTCAGCGGCCTGGCCGTGGGAATTGACGCCGAGGCGCACGAGGCGGCGCTGGCGGCTGGCGGTCGCAGCATCGCCGTGCTGGCCTGCGGTGCGGATATCACCTATCCGCGCGGGCACAAGCAACTCCGGGCCCAGTTAGCCCAGTCCGGCGCGGTGATCACCGAATACGCCTGCGGGACGCCGCCGGCACGGGAGCGCTTCCCCGCCCGCAACCGCCTGATCAGCGGCCTGAGCCTGGGCACAATAGTCGTTGAAGCCCCCGCCAAGAGCGGAGCGCTGATTACGGCCCGACTGGCGGGCGAGCAGGGCCGGGAGGTGTTCGCCGTTCCCGGTGACATCAACAGCCCGACCAGCCGCGGCTGCCACGCTCTGATCAAAGACGGGGCCCAGTTGGTCGAAGTTCCTGAGGACGTGGTGGATGGACTGGGCATACTGCTCAAGGCGGTCCCGACCCGGGTCGAGCGCCACGATGTCCAGCTCCACGGCGACGAGCAAACCGTCTACGAGGCGCTCAGTCACGAGCCTCGGCACGTGGACAACATCGCCAGCCAGTGCCAGCTCTCGCCGGCCCAGATCAGTTCGACACTGATGTTGCTCGAGGTCAAGGGGCTGGCGCGCCGTTTTGCCGGCAATACGTATGTAAGATTGAATTAAACCCGTTTGGGGTAGCGATATACGCAGGTGAATGATTTGGGTAAGAAAGCGATCATTGTTGAATCTCCCACGAAAACACGTACCCTGGGCCGTATTCTGGGCGACGAATACAAGCTGCTGTCCTCCAAAGGCCACATCCGGGACTTGCCGCAAAAGGGTCTCGGCGTGGATATCGAGCACGACTTCGCCCCCGAGTACGAGATCATTCCCCGCCAGGCCAAACACTTGAAGAAACTGCAGAAAGATTTGGCTGGCGTGGATACTGTATATCTGGCCTCTGATCCGGACCGCGAGGGCGAGGCCATCGCCTGGCATCTGGCCGTGGCCCTGAACCTGCCCGATGATGTCAAGCGTCTGGAGTTCCACGAGATAACCGAAGAGGCCGTCGTGGCGGCGCTGGAGCAGCCGCGGGAAATTGACCGCCACCGCGTTGACGCCCAGCAGGCCCGGCGCATTCTCGACCGGCTCGTCGGCTACCAACTCAGCCCGCTGCTGTGGAAGAAGATCGGCGGTGGCGGCAAGGGGGCACTCAGTGCCGGACGGGTGCAGTCAGTAGCACTGCGGATCATCTGCGACCGCGAACGCGAAATCGCCGCCTTTGCTCCCCAGGAATATTGGAGCATCAGTGCGACCCTCAGTCCGCAGCAACAGCAACAAGACACCTTCGAGGCCGAGGTCAAATCCAAAGACGGCGAGGCGCTATTACCAAAGGATAAAGAGCAAGCTTTGCTGAAGAACCAGGAGCAGGCCGACGCGTCTGTCCGGGAGCTTGAGCAGCAGCAATACGTGGTCACCAAGGTCGAGCATAAGGCCCCGCGGCGCAATCCCTACCCGCCTTTCATAACCTCGCCGCTCCAGCGAGTGGCGGCCGGTGCTCTTCATTTCTCGGCGCGCAAGACAATGCAAGTTGCCCAGCAACTGTACGAGGGCGTCGAGATCAGCGGAGAAGCTACCGGGTTGATTACGTATATGCGCACTGACTCAACCCGCGTGGCCCCAAGCGCCCAGCAGCAGGCCCGCAAATACATCGAGCAGCGCTGGGGCAAAGACTACGTGGGCCCAGGCGCAAAGGGCCGCAAGACCAAGGGCGCGCAGGAAGCCCACGAGTGTGTCCGCCCCACTGCGGTATTGCACGAACCGGAGAAAATCAAGGCCTATCTGGACAAGGACCAGGCGGCCCTGTACGAGCTTATCTGGCGGCAGTTCGTGGCCAGCCAGATGACGCCGGCAGTCTACGATCAGGTGGCGGTGACCATCCAGGCGGGGCCGTACGCACTACAGGTAGTCAGCACTAAAGTGAAATTCCCCGGCTTCCTGGCCGTTCTGCCCGATGCCAAGCAGGAAGAAGAGAGCAAACTTCCGCCCCTGGAGGAGGGTCAGCAGCTAACGCTGCTCGAACTGGAGCCGGAGCAGCACTTTACCAAGCCCCCGCCCCGGTACAACGAGGGCAGTCTGGTTGCCGCGCTGGAGGAGAGCGGCATTGGTCGCCCCAGCACTTACGCCACCATCATCGAAACGCTGCGCCGCCGCAAGTACGTCCGCATGCAGAAGCGCACTTTCCTGCCCACGCGCCTGGGCATGACTGTGACCGACTTTCTGCTCGAGCGCTTCCCGGACATTATGGATGTAGAATTCACTGCGCACATCGAGGAGGACTTGGACAAGGTTGAGCGCGCCGAGCAGGACTGGGTTGCGTTGTTGCGGGAGTTTTACCAGGGCTTCGCGCAGCAGTTAGAAAAGACTGCCGGTGCGTCGCTCAAGGTGCTCGAGGGCCGCAAATGCCCCCAGTGCGGTGGGCAACTCTACGAACGCTTCTCCGTCTTTGGCAAATTTGCCGGCTGCGAGAACTACGACAACCCCGAGATAAAATGTGACTACACGGAGGATCTACTGGAGGACGTCTTGCCGCGTACCGAGCCGGAAGAGATTGGCGAAAAGTGCCCCGAGTGTGGTCAGAATCTGCTCAAACGCACCGGCTCCCGCGGCGACTTCATCGGCTGCAGCGGGTACCCGGATTGCAAGTATACCCGGCCCGTAGGTTCCGATCGCACAGAGAACCCGAAACCCAGGGCAATCGCCACCGACCTTCCGTGCGAAAAAGAAGGCTGCGGCGGGCACCTGATGCTGCGTCACGGGCGACGGGGCCGCTTCTTGGGCTGCTCGAACTTCCCGAAATGCCGCTTTACGCGCAACGTAACCGACGACGAGCTCAAGCAGATCGAAGCCAGTGCGGCAGCCAACGCCGGGGAAAGCAGGTAAGTCCGTGGCCGGGGAGCACAGCGCCGCTGACGACCGGGCCACCCGACTGCCCGGCGGCACGCTCTTGCTGGCCATATTCGCCGTAAGCCTCAGCGTGCTTGTCTTTGAAATCGCGCTCACCCGCATCTTTTCGGTCCTGCTACGCTACCACTTCGTATTCCTGGCGCTATCGCTGGCGGTGTGCGGCCTGGGCATCGGTGGCCTACTCGACTTCCTCATCCGCCGCCGCTGGCCGGGGACCACCGACTCCACGACTTTCCTGGCCGGTTGTGCCCTGGCTTTTGCGCTTCTCACACCTGCAGGGATTGTGGTCGCACTCGCCACTCCCCTGGCTGCCTACCTCACCTCAGTGTGGGTAATCACAGCGACATGCCTACCGCCCTTCGTCGCGGCGGGAGTCTTCCTCAGTCATGCTTTCGCCCAGCATCCCAGCTTCAGCGGACACCTCTATTTCGCTGACCTGTTCGGCGCCGCCCTGGGCAGCTTTCTGGTCATTGCCTGCTTGCAGATGGTGGGCGGAATCAATACGCCGCTAATCTGCGCGATAGTGGCCGCCCTGGCCGCGCTGATGTTGTATCTCAGCGACCGCAGAACTGGTCTGGCAGCCCTCGCCGTGCTGATCGCCATAATCATGACGGCGGCTCTGCTGGCCAACCAGCGGGCAAAGTACGTTGATCTACCCCGGGTGGCGCTCGCAGACGAGCCCGCCGCCAAGCTCCTGCAGCGTGAGCTTACCGACCCCCGGATCAACTCCAAGATTATCTACACCGAATGGAACGCCTTCGCGCGCACTGACGTGGTGGCCACGCCCCGGGACGGCACACATTTTCACCCGAAAGACGACGTATACATATTCACCGATGGGGACGTGCCCAGCAATATGACCAATTTCCAGGGCGACCTGGCCGCAGTTCGCGATAAGTTCGAGCGTTTTATCGGCTTCTTGCCCTTCCGCGAGTTGCGCCCCGAGAAGGTACTGCTGATTGGTCCCGGCGCCGGTCTGGATATTCTGATGGCTCTGGCGGTGGGCGCTCGGCAGATTGACGGGGTGGAACTGAATCCGGCCATCCCCAGCATTGTCCGCAAGTATCGCGATTTCTGCGGGCCGATATACGACTACGCCAACGTGAACATCAAGGTCGCCGAAGGTCGCAGCTACGTCAGCAGGACCACGGAGCGATATGACCTGATATACATGGCACTGACCAAAACAGCCACGACGACGAGCAGCTCCCTCGCGCTGGCCGAAAGCTATGCCCACACCGTGGAGGCCTTCCAGCAGTACTATCGCCACCTCAGCGCCGACGGCCAGTTGGCCCTGGTGTGCCAGCACCCCCTCATCCTGTTGCGGGCGATGCTGACTGCCCGCGAGGCGGTGATGCTGGAGACGGGGGCCATTGGCCCGGAAGCGATGAAACACCTGGCGCTCGCCAGCCGTCCCCGCCATGAGTACCAGCTGGGACCATACCGCCATCTGCTGATTATGTCACACCGTCCCTTCACCCCCCAGCAGGCTGATCAACTCGGCAAGCGTGCGGTGGCCATGGGCCTGGTGCCGGGGTATTTTCCCGGAGCCTTCAGCCCCCAGCCGTTTAACTGGCTTGACGAACAGAACCTGACGGCGCATCGCTTTGTCGAACTACATAACCAATGGCAGGGGGCAGCACCCCAAGCAGGCTGGAATTTCCTGCCGTGCACTGACGATCGTCCTTTCGTGGTGGACGGTACCTTTGGCATCCCCGCCCAGTTTCGCCACTTTATCTGGGCACTGAGCCTGGCGACCCTACTGTTATCGGCGGGCGCTTGGCTGTGGCTAAAGCGGGAGAACTCCGCCGCCTTGGGCGAGGCTCGATTCTGGCCGGCCGTGGCCTATTTCGCACTGCTGGGAATGGGTTTTATGGCCCTGGAGGTAGTGCTGGCCCAAAAGCTGGTGCTCCTGCTGGGCTATCCGGTCTTGACCCTTTCGGTCGTCCTATTCTCGCTGCTGGTAGGCGGCGGCCTGGGCAGCCTGGCCAGCCAGAGTTGGCCGGACGTGACTGTCCGCAGCCGGGCGACCATGGCCGCGCTGGGAGTAGTAGCCCTGGCTACGATGCTGTACCTGCTGCTCCCATATATCACCACCGCTGCTTTGCACCTGGATATCCGTGTGCGCTGCGCCCTGACGATGGCGCTACTTCTGCCCACAGGCTTCTGCCTGGGCATACCGTTTCCCACCGGCCTGCGCACCATCAGCGCGGGGGGCAGCGACCTGGTGCCGTGGATGTGGGGCATCAACGGGCTCACTTCGGTAGTCGGATCGGTTGGAGCGATGGTCATGGCCAAGCTGGTCGGCTTCAGTGTTGTAATGCTGGCGGCGATAGCTCTTTACGCCCTGGTCAGCCTCGTTCTGGCGGGCGGGCTGCTGCGCCGACCGCCGGCAGAGGTCTCCTGACCTCCGACAGCGAAGCTTAGTGCCGGATTCATGGAACTACTTAGGATGAAAGTGTGTAATGCCGCGGAAAACAGACCAAGCCACCGAACTACAAAACAAGCACGTCAAGCAACAGCTTGAGCAGGCTCTCAAGAAGATGGAGCAGTGGACGGAGGAGCAGGCGCGCGAGCTGCGCATGACCCAGCCGGGCCGTCAGGCGGCGCGGCGGGCCGCTCGCAAGATCACCATGGCACGCAAGTGGCTGATATTTCCCCGCCACAGCCCCACTGAGCGGCGCTTTTTGCGCATGATGCTGCATCTGGCCATAGCTACTGATCCCGCTCTGCAAGACCGCGCCGCCGAACTGGCCAAGTATATGAGCAGAAACTATCCCTGCGAATGGCTGAGCAACCCGGTAACGCTAATCGCCCGATCTATCGCCCGCGATGTCATCCTGCGCGAGGCTGACTCCGCCTTTGGCAGCACCCCTCTCGCGGGGCAGTTGGCTTTCATATTGTTTCATCACCAGGAATATAGGGTACAAAACGTCTCAGACTACGCTGGACTTTACAGCTGGGCTGTGAATCTGGATAAAGTGGGATTCTTCCGCGACCGGTTCAGCCACTGGCGACAGAACCTGGGCTTGCAACACCATACCCAGATGCGTCACAGCACCCGCCGGTCGCAGTAACTGCCGGGAGACGGCCCCCACTCACGGCGCGAGGCAGACTACGAGGAGTCAGATCAGGTGATAACTTGATGACCTGCTGGGCTTGTTGTGGCAGGCAGGCGGCCGGGGTAGCCGGGCTCATCATTCTGATGAGCCTGTGGACTGCCGCAGCAGTGGGTTGGGCAGACGATAAGCCTGCTGACAGCGAAGCCAACATCGAGGGCTGGGAAGCTGTCTATAGCCTGGAGCGCTTAGGCACGCCGCTGTTCCGCCACGAATTCGGCCTGGGTGCCGCACTCGTAGACCCCACCCATTTGCTCCCCTCCATAAGGCTGATCTCCCCGGCGGTAGACGAGGAATGGGTTGAAGGCGAGCTGGCGACCGTTGCCTACGAGACGACCGGGCCGATAGCCAGGGTACGCATCTACTACTACGGCGGCAACTGCCGGCTCGGCGGTCGCTCCCGCGGCGATTTCGGCCAGGTTATCGCCAATATGGTCACCCACGAGGGCACTCACTACTGGAAGCTGCCCTGGATTGACGCCGCCAGCTTCCGCCTGCGCATCGCCGGCTACAGCGACCAGGGCGAGCGCCTGGCTGAATACGAACGGACCGTGCGCTTCCGCGCCCAGGAACTCACCGACCTCCCTGACACCTGCATCGCAATCATCAAGCGCAAGCAGCGCCTGTACTACTACAAAGATGGCCGGGTGGTGCGCATGCACATCGTCTCGACAGGGGCTGGCGGCTACTACACCCCCAATATGCATCCGGGCTCATACAGTCGGCGGCGGGGGGAGATGGGCAAAGTCTTCTACAAGTCGTGGGCGCCGCGCAGCCGCATGTACGATGTGGTGATGCGCTACTACCTGGCGGTAACCTCCAGCGGCAGTCACGGCATCCATGCCACTTATCCGAACATGTACCGCTACCTGGGCCGCCCGGCTTCCCACGGCTGCATCCGCCAGCATCGCGCCGATGCCAAGATCCTCTACAGCCTCGTCCCCGTCGGTACGCCGGTGTATGTCTTCTAGCTGCCCAGTTGCATAAATCAGCGTAAGATTGCTCAGGCCTTTTAGGGCCAGCCTTGCAAG
>CAYNMY010000102.1:0-7164 GCA_964398275.1 uncultured Armatimonadia bacterium
CCGGCACTCTCGGGGCAGGGGCCAGGGCGCGGCCAGAGAGCCGCGGGTGATCCTTACCGAGCTTGAGGATCTTCACGTCGCTGAAGCACAGCCCGGCCGCATCCACCCGGGCGAGCACCTGGTCGGGACCGGGCTCGGGCACCGGAATCACCAGCGGTTCGCCGCATCTGCCCAGATTCGCCAGGCCCGCGCCAAACATCTGCCAGGCCAGCATTTGCTCGGGAATCTGCATCTTCCCGGAGCGATAGCTCGTTATCAAATCACTCATCGAAGGTCTCCTTAGCGAAGCACACCCTTATCAGTGGGCACCGCAACATTCCACCACTGAACTGGGGGAAGGACGGTGGGGCCAGGCGCTGTGCCGAAGCACCCCGGCACACAAAGCCCACGGGTGTATATGTGCAGCGCCCGCTGGACAGCAGACTGGGCCGCAGAGCCACTGAACCAGCAGCAGCTCGACTCTTCAGTGCTTGGTCAGGGTCAGCCCGATTACGGGCCGGTCCAGATCCGAGTAGCCGATATACGCCAAGGCGATCCAGTCCTCGCCCTCGGTGTCCTGACCCAGCCCGCTTATGGCTATGCCGGCATTAGTATGGCAGCCGTCGTATTCTGTCACGAGGGTCAAGGTGTTGTCGAGAGGGATGGACAATCCGGCGAAGGGACTGTTGTCGAACCGGCCGCTGCCCCAGCCCAGGCTCAGATAGCCATTGAGCGGATCGGTGATCGGCTTGGTCGCCACACCGTAGAATGAGCGCGCGCCGTGCGGATCGCCGACACGGTCCTCGCGCTGGTTGAGTATGTCCTGTACACCGACGGCAAACGCCCAGCGGTCATCGTCTCCCGGGGCCAATTGGAACTGGAAGTTATAGGCCTCAGCCATATCGCTGCCGGTCGCCATAAAGGAGCTATATATGCCGCGGCCTGGCTTGCCCCAGCCAATACCAAGGAAGGCAGTGCCGTTTACACCGGCTCCTCCCCAGCCGATCTCAAAACTACTCGTGTTGCTCCCGCTGTTGCCACCTATTACCCAGTTATCTTTGGTGGGGGTGTAGGCGACGGGGACGTTCTGCTGGAGCGCGCCGCTGAAGCCGACCTGGCCCTGCGGGCTCACGCCAAACAGATTTCCCGGCAGACTCGAAGAGTGCCGAAACTGGTAAAACTCCCTCCAGTCGTCGGCCCCCGCCGGATCCCCGAACAGCCCCATCATAGCCACTGACATCGCCACAATTACCCCGGTTAGCACCACCCACCTACCTCCCCGACATATTGCTGGACTCGAACTGTTCATTGCCGACCTCCTCTGATTGCTGGTTCTTATCCCGGTGTGCTATTCCGGCAGTCTCTCTTCAAACTCGGCCAGGCGCTGTTCCAGGCGAGCCTGGCGCAGGGCGTTGGTCATGTCACCTCGGGTCCGCTCGAGCATCCCCCGCAGGGCGTCGGAACGCCCGCGCAAGCCGTAGCTAATGGCATTGGGATAGTCGAAACCCATAATGCTGTGGTAGATCTCGTCCATCACATCGAGGTACTCTTCCGCCTCGTCGGGGCGATCTTCGCGAATCAGGTCGAGAATGTGGCGGCGGAATTCTCCGCCGGCCTCGGCCAGTCCATTGAGCCAGGGCGCATAATCAATCTCGAGCTCATCCGGAGTCGGTAGGGGCTCGCCACCTATGACCGCATAAGTGATAGCCGCCTCGGCATATTCCTTTTCGGCATCGCCCACGAATCCTCCGAAGCGCAGACGCGGTTGGTTCGCCATCGCCGCGATCATCCGACCAGTCAGTTCGCGGGCCTCCGCCAGCAGTTCGCGCGCTGCCTCGTTCTCTTGACGGTGGACACTGCGAATGCAGTTCGACGCCACACGGACAATCTGACGGGAGAGACCGTACGCCTCTTCCCGCGCACTATCCTGCTTATCGAAAGACGCCACAACTTGCTCGCATATCTGCTTTAAGCCACTAAGCATCGTTAATCACCTCGTGAGATTTGTGTTGGGGCAAGCTCCGCACCGCGCTGCAGGGCCGCCATATTCAAGGGAATGAAACCGTGATGACGCTCGGGGAGGACCTTGCGCAAGGCCCGCTCGATAAACTCGTGGGTCACCACTGCAGTCGCAGCAACGAAGGCCCCCAGTAGCACCATATTCACGGCACGCTCATCGCCCAGTTCGGCGGCGATTTCATTGGCGGGAATCGCTATTATCGTCACGTCGCCGCGCGCAAATTGCTCGCCAGCCAACGAAGAATTGACGACGGCCAGGCCCTCCGGCCACACCCGGGCCAGATGATTCTCCACGGCAATGCCGTCCATCAGAATCATAGCGCCGGGCTCGCCAACGATCGGACTGCCTACCGGGCCGTCGGCGATAACCAGCGTGCACGTGGCCCGGCCACCCCGGACCTCGGGGCTGTACAGCGGAAACCACGACAGCTCCAGACCAGCAGCCAGCGCCGCTTCGGCCAGAACCTGGCCCGCCAACAGCACGCCCTGTCCCCCCATTCCCGCCATGAATACTTCCTGCCGCATGAGTATCGCCTTCTGTGCCTCGGTACGACAGGCGTCTCGCCTGTCGGTCAATGAAATGTAGATTACTGGACAGGCGAGACGCCTGTCGTACCAACGGTTGAAGATTCTTCTGCCGCCTCGAGTTTATCCACAAAGACCCTTAGCGGATACTGCTCGAGCATTACCTCTTCAATCCACTCGAGCGCTTCCAGGGGCTTCATGTGCCACCAGGTCGGGCAGCTACTCACCAGCTCTACGAGCGAGAAGCCCAGACCCCTCACCTGCGCCTGGAAGGCCTTGGTCAAGCTTTTCTTGGCCTGGCGGACACGTCTGGGGCTGGTCATCGTCTCCCGCGCCAGATATGCTACCCCCGGGATCTGAGCGAGCAACTCGCAGATATTCAGGGGGAAGCCGCCCTGCTCAACGCTGCGGCCGAGGGGGGTGGTCGTAGTCTTCTGCCCCATCAGGGTGGTCGGGGCCATCTGTCCCTGGGTCATGCCGAACACAGCATTGTTGATGAAGACCACTGTGAAATTCTCGGCCCGTGCCGCCGCGTGCATGACCTCCGCCAGCCCGATGGCCGCCAGGTCACCGTCGCCCTGGTAGGTAAACACTATCGTGTCCGGCTCGCAGCGCTTGATGCCGGTGGCGACCGCCGGCCCGCGGCCGTGTGCCGCCTGTACCGCATCAGTATTGAAATATTCATAGGCGAACACTGAGCAACCCACCGTGGCGATGGCCACCGTGCGCTCCCTGAGGCCCAGCTCATCGAGCACCTCCGCGATCAGCCGGTGAGCGATACCGTGCGTGCAGCCCGGACAGTACCGCATCGGGGTATCGGTCAGGCTATCGGGATACGTGTATACCGGTTCGAGTACTTCAGTCGTCTGCACGCCAGTTGCCTCCTGCATGGCGCAGCTTGCTATCATAGGAGCGGCATTATTGCCGCGACCGGCTGCAAATCAGTGCTGTACAGGTCGGGGCAAGGGTGCCCCTCCCACATCAGAATTACCCTGGCCGTGCTAGGCCATTGCGATGATGCGCTCGGTAACATCCTCGGGTGTCATCATCATGCCTCCGGTGCGGCTCATCAATTCCACCGGGCAAGCGCCTTCGATAGCCAGACGCACGTCCTCGATGAACTGACCCATTGATAGCTCGACGACCAGCACCTGCTTGACCCGCTCGGCCCAGTCGCGTATGACCTGGGATGGAAACGGGAACAGACTAATCGGGCGGATTAGGCGCGTGGGCACTCCCGCCTCGGTAGCCCGCTCGATCGCGGTCTGGCAGATGCGGGCGCTAATGCCGTAAGCGCAGACCAGGATCTCAGGCTCGTCTGCACCGTGCTCAGTCCAGCGCGTCTCGTCGTTGGCAGCTTGCTCGTAGCGCTGCTGAATGCGCCAGTTGACCTCCTCCATAGCCGGGGGATCAACGTACAGAGAGTTGATGATGTTGCGCTCACGGCTTTCCATACCCCTACCGATGGCCCAGGACGGCTTCTCTCGCGGCGGGTCGCGCCGCTCGTGTAGCAGGCACGGTTCGCGCATGCTGGCTAGGATGGCATCAGCCAGGATCATCACCGGGTTGCGATACTTCTGGGCGATTGGAAAGGCCTGGCCGGTCAGGTCGTAAATCTCCTGGATGCTGAACGGGGCGAAAGTCAGGCAGCGACCGTCGCCATGGCCAGCCCCACGAGTCGCCAGCCAGTAGTCCGACTGGGCCGGCGCGATATTGCCCAGCCCCGGCCCGCCTCGCACCATGTTGACCACCACGCACGGCAGCTCCGCCCCGATCATATACGAGAGGCCTTCCTGCATCAACGAAATGCCCGGCGAGGAGGAGCTGGTCATCGCCCACGCGCCGGTGGCGGAAGCACCGTAGAGCATATTTATCGCGGCGACCTCGCTCTCGGCCTGCAGGTAGACGCCGCCAATCTCAGGCAGATGCTCAGACATATACTCAGGAATTCGGTTCTGTGGGGTTATCGGGTAGCCGAAGAAATACCGGCAGCCGCCCGCAATCCCGCCCTCGGCGGCAGCTTCGTTGCCGGTTATCAGCTTGCGCTCAGGCACCAGCCTTCGCCTCCGCCTTCTCGCAGTAGATTTCGATACAGGCTTCGGGGCACATTAGCACGCACATCCCGCAGCCGGTGCAGTCTTCCTGGCGGACGATACGGGCCGCGTGATAGCCGGCCTCGTTAAGCTCGGGATTCGTCTCGATATTGCTCTTAGGACAGAATTCAATGCACAGGCCGCATCCCTTGCAGCGCTGCGCATCAATAATCACTCTGAACATATATACCACATTCCGCATCTGGTCGGCATGAAGTTTCGAATCAAGTCCGGGTAGCGCACACCACAGGGGCCCTAGCGTTCCAGCCCCCAGCGCAGCTTGGTATGCAGCCGCTCGAAGAATGACCCGCTGCCAATTCTCACCAGTTGGGCCCGGAACGGCGCGCGCTCGATGACCACCACATCCTGGGAAGTGACCTCAACGTCCTCCTGCCCGTCCACGCTTAACCGAGCCGTCTCCGCCTCCCCGTGTCGCTCCTGCACGGTCACCGTAACAACCGAATCGGCGGCCACGATCAAGGGACGTAGGTACAGTGTATGCGGGCTAATTGGATTAAGAATCAGACAATCCAAGCCCGGCTCGACCAGCGGCCCGCCGGCAGAAAGGTTATATGCCGTCGAGCCAGTGGGCGTGGAGACGATCAGGCCGTCAGCCGGGTAAACCGCAACCAGCTCGCCGTCAATGTGGGTATCCAGGCGCACCATCCAGCGCGGATAGATTCGCGAGATCACAGCATCATTGAGACCGACAAAGCTGGCCGTGACCTGCTCGCCCCGGCGCACTTCGACAGAGATCATCAACCGCTCCTGGACCTGGTAGTCGCCCGCCAGGAGGCGGTCGAACCGCTCAAGCACCACCGCGGGTCGCGCCGCCGCCAGGAAGCCAAAGCTGCCCAGATCAACCCCCAGCACCGGCACAGCCGCCGGCCCGGCCAACCGCGCCACAGCCAGCAGCAGCCCGTCTCCGCCCATGACCACGACCATATCCGACGCCGCCACCAGCTCCTCGCGCGAACATCGTCGGCAATCCACCGGGCAACTCTCGGCGGTATCGCCATCCAGGAGCACTTCGACGCCCGCCCGGCGAAGCTTGGCTATCAGCGGCTCGGCGAACTCACGAGTGCCCGGCCGCGCCCTGGCACTGGCCAGACCTACTGTCCTGATGTTGGTGGCACCTGGCCCAGAGCTCATTGACTCGGCTATTGTCCCCCTGTCTCCTGGAGGCGCTTCAGATTCTCCTGCGCAGGTTGGTAGTTCGGATTTATCTTGAGCGCTCGCTCGTACTGTTCCCTGGCCTTGTCCGGCTTGCGCTGGCGCTGGTAGGCCGCGCCCAGGTTATTGATGGCGTAGACGTACTGCGGATTGGTCTTGAGCGCCGCCTGGAAATGGACGACCGCCTCGGTGACATCATCGTTGTCCAGGAATATCAAACCGATATTGTTGTGCGCCTCGGCATTGCCCGGCTCCACTTTCAACACCTGCAGATAGGCGGCCAGCGCCTCGGACTTCTCGTCCCGGTCGTAGTACGCATTGGCCAGGCCCAGGCGTGCCGCCGAGCTCTGCGGGAGTTTCTGGACCGCAGCCTGCCACTGGGCCAGGGCCGCATCGGCCCGGCCCGCCTTGGCCAGCGACCAGGCCAGGTTCAACTGGGCCACCTCGCGGCGCGGCTCGATCTGGACTGCCTGGCTGAACACCTCCGCCGCCTCAGGGTACTTAGCCTGCTGGAACTGCACCCAGCCCAAGTTGATTAAGCAGTTGATATCCGTGGGCTTAACGGCCAGGGCCTTGCGGTAGGCCGCTTCGGCCTCGGCATAGTGCTGCTGAGCCGCCAGCGCCAGGCCGAGGTTGTACTGGGCCACGAAATTGGTCGGGTCAGCTGCCGCCGGCGGGCGGAGATGACCGATCGCCTCGGCATGGCGCCCGGCATTGTACAGTGCCGTGCCCAGACCCAGATGGGCATCGAGCATATTCGGATCCACAGCCAGCGCGGCCTCATAGGCGCTAGCCGCCGTCGGGCTGTCGCCCGATTGCAGATAGAGCGAGCCGAGTGTGGCCAGAACCGCGGTGTTTTGCGGCTGGAGCTGGCGGGCCACTTCATACTCGCGGATCGCCTTGGCGGTCTCGCCGGTCTGCTGGAGGGCATGGCCGAAATTGATATGGGCCTCGGCGTCGTTGGGGTTGAGCAGCAGCGCGCGGGTATATTCGTTGAAGGCCACCGCATAGTTCTTCTGGCGAGACATCAGATTAGCCAGATTGTAATGGCCGTCAAAATAGTTGGTATTGATCTCCACGGCCCGGCGATAGTGGGCCTCGGCCTTGGCCAGGTCGCCAGCCTCGGCATAGGCATTACCGAGGTTGTTATGGGCGATATGCGACTCGTCGTCGTGGGCTACCGCCTGCTCCAGACACTCGATAGCCCGCTTGGTATCGCCCAACTGCAACGCTACCGTGCCGCACCAGGCCAGGACCACCGGGTCGTTAAGCACCAGGCCCAGCGCCGACTCGAACGCGGCCTTGGCGCCCGCGAAATCGCCGACTTCATAAAGCTCGAGGCCGCGCTTGAAGTCGTCGGGCCCACCGGTCTGGG
>CAYNMY010000103.1:0-7146 GCA_964398275.1 uncultured Armatimonadia bacterium
CGACTGGATATAGCCGCTGACCTTCCGCTCCAGGTAGACCGCCAGCAGCACCATCACCAGGACGAGTACAATCACAAACACGAAAGCAGCAATCCAGGCCAGGATACTCACAAACAGGTGAGGTATGCCCCAGCGTCCGGCGAGGTTTTCCGCCCAGATGCGGATCGCACTAAGGATTGTGTGTACCAGTGAACTGGCCATTTGTCTGTTTTGGGTACGACAGGCGTCCCGCCTGTCGCCAAAGGTTCAGAGTGGACAGGCGAGACGCCTGTCCTACCGCCTTAACACGCCTGTCCTACCGGTCTATATCCGGGGCTACTGGGTCCAGGCTGCCAAGCGTGGCAATGAAGTCAGCCACCAGGCCCCCGCGCACCATCTCCGGGAGTGCCTGGAGGTTATAAAACGACGGCCCTCGCCAGTGCATTCGGTAGGGCTTGTCACCGCCGTCGCTAACCAGATAACACCCCAACTCCCCGCGCGGCGACTCGACGCGCTCATATACTTCGCCTGGCTCTGGCTTGAGTCGCCGGGGCACATCCGCCTGTACTTCGCCGTCGGGCATCTTATCCAGAAGCTGACGCACTATCCGCAGGCTCTGGCACATTTCTTCCATACGTACCAGGTGCCGGGCGAGGCAGTCGCCCTCAGGGAATGTGGGAACGTCGAATTCGACCTGATCGTACGCGGCATACGGCCGCAGCTTGCGCATATCATAGGGCACTCCGCAGCCCCGCAGCACCGGGCCAGTGACCCCGTAGCTCAGCGCCTGCTCAGCGGTGAGTAGGCCCACACCCCGCGTCCGCGCGATGAAGATGCGGTTCTTGGTGAGCAGGTCGTTCATCTCTTGCAGACGCGGCGGGAAATGCTCCAGGAAACTGCGGACCTGCTCGTCAAAACCGGTGGGCAAATCGTTGCGCAGCCCGCCGATACGCAAATAGTTGTAGAACAGCCGCCCGCCGGTCACTGCCTCGAACATATTCATCAGCAGTTCGCGCTCGCGGAAGGCGTGGAGAAATACCGTCACTGCCCCAGTGTCATTGCCGTAACAGCCCAGATAGACCAGGTGGCTGGATATACGCTTAAGCTCCGCCATCAGGCTGCGAATGAACTTGGTGCGCGGCGGCGGCTCGATGCCCAGCAGCTTCTCGACCGCCTGGACGTAGCACAACTCGTTGCCCAGGCCGTTGAGATAGTCGAAGCGGTCCGTGTTGGTGATGTACTGCTCGTAGCGCAGGGTCTCGGCGATCTTCTCCAGCGAACTGTGCAGGTAGCCAATATGAGGCACGCACGCCTTTATTGTCTCGCCGTCTAGAGTCACAACAAAGCGCAGCACGCCGTGGGTGCTGGGGTGCTGCGGCCCCACGTTAACAGTTATCTCTTCGGTTGTCAGCGGCGTTTGCGCGGTCTCGCTCATTCTTCGGTCACTTTGGGTTCAGATCCTCCGGCGAGGAAGGCCGCTGGCTCCTCGTGCAGCGGCTCGGCACGCAGATAAGGGTGGTCAGGGCGCTGGTAGTCCTTGCGCAGCGGATAGCCCGCCCAGTCGTCCGGCAGCAGCAGCTTGCGCGGGTCAGGATGACCCTCGAAGGTCACCCCGAACATCTCGGCAATCTCACGCTCGGCCCACTTCGCCGTATTATACAAGCCCGTCAGAGTAGGCAGCACCGCATCCTCGCGGGGCAGGTCGGCGCGCACCAGTGCACCTTCGCCGGTCTCGGCTCGGAACAGGTGGTAGACCACCTGCAAGTGATCCTCGTAGTCAGCGCCGAAAGCATCCGATAGATAGGGATACGCCGGCTGTGCTTCCTCAGACAGGAAGCGGCAGACCTCGAGCAACACCTCCGGCGCAACGTGCACCTGGAGCGTGCCACGCTCGTCTACCTCCGCCTGAAGGACCCGCTCGCCGAACCGCCCAGGCAACTCGGTGGCAATCCCCAGATTGTCCCGGCTGTCAGTCATCTTCGTGGAGCCTTGGGTACTGCCGGTACTCGGGCCGGCGGCCTTCGACATAAGGCCCATCGGCGAGCGAGTCCCGGCGAATGATATCGTGGATGTCCAGCAGACCGTTGATTAACCCTTCGGGACGAGGTGGACAGCCCGGCACATAAACGTCAACCGGCAGGATGCGGTCCACCCCACGGACAACGCTGTACGCATCCCGGTAGAACCGCCCGCCGCTTATCGCGCAGTTGCCCAACGCCAGAACGTACTTGGGCTCGGGCATCTGGTGGTAGAGCTGTTCAATAACGGGCGCCATCTTGATCGTGACGGTGCCCGCCACAATCATCAGGTCGGCCTGGCGCGGCGAGGGCCGCAGGATCATACCGAAACGGTCCAGATCGTAGCGCGATGCCGCTGTAGCCATCATCTCGATCGCGCAACAAGCCAGCCCAAAGCCCAGTGGCCAGACCGAGCAGGCCCGGCCCGTGTTGAGAATCTTGTCTACGATCTTGATAAGCGCCTGCGCCGCCGGTGTTTCCCGGTACTTGCGGGCGACGCGGCGCAGCGGCTCATCTATCATACTCAGTTCCACTGCAAATCACCCTTGCGCCAAGCGTAGATCAACCCCAGCAGCAGAATCCCCAGGAATATGCCCATCTCGGCCAGCGGCAGCAACCCCCACGCGTGCGGACCACTCAACTCGCGCAGCACCACCGCCCACGGCAGCAGAAAGGCAGCCTCGACTTCAAATATCAGGAACAGCAGAGCGATGATGTAGTAGCTGATGCGGAAGCGGTGCCATGCGGGGGTGAGCGGGACTATGCCACATTCGTAGGTAACCAGCTTGCGGTCGTAGATATCGGCAGGGCGAATAAGGTATGCAATGACCAGGGCCACAAGGGCAAAAACAAAGCCGCCTACGACAAACAGGCCGACTGGTCCGTACTCAAGTGCCATCGTTAATTCAGACCTTACGTTCGCGTCCAAACTCGGAGAGCATCAGGCTTGGGGCCGACGGAGCTACCATCACTCCACACTCAGATGCCCCTGACTACCTGCAGGGGCGAAAGGCGAACGGTTGGGGGGTATCGATAAGCCAGCCTTGCTAATTCTACCAGTATTACCCAGTGCTGTCAAGAGCATTTTCTGCCGTTAATGTGCCCCGGTTTTGACAACCTCCGCGGCCTGGCGTAAAATAGCACTACCGTGGTGACGGCAAGCAACCTGTAGGACTCTGCTTGAGTAGCTAAGTGGGCAGCAAGCGTATGAGATCAACCATTAGAGGCGAACAGCACAACATTCTGGGGCGGACCGCCTTCTGGGTACGCGCCAGCCGCTTTCAGTTCTTCACCGCCTCGATAATCCCGGTGATCGTCGGCGGTGCCGTCGCCTACCACGACACGGGAGCTTTCCTCTGGGCCTACTGGCTGGCGACGTTGGTGGCGCTGGTCCTGCTCCACGCCGCCGCGAACCTGGCCAACGACTACTACGACCACCTCAGCCGCAACGATGAGATCAATGTCGAGTTCATCTCGCCGTTCACCGGCGGCAGCCGTTTCATCCAGGAGCGACTGACCAGTCCAGTCAGCATACTGATAGCGGCGCTGCTATGCCTGGCGGCGGGCAGCGCGATTGGGCTGGTTCTGGTCTGGCTGCGGGGTTGGCCGATCCTGATTCTGGGCGCAGTCGGCGGCTTGTCCGGCTTCTTCTACACCGCTAATCCGCTGCGCCTGGGCTATCGCGGCCTCGGCGAGATCTTCATCTTCCTCGACTTTGGGGTGCTGCCGGTGCTGGGGACGTACTACGTGCAAACTCAGCAGTTTGCCCTGAGCGCCGGCGCCGCCTCGATTCCGGTAGCGCTGATGATCGCCGCGGTGCTGTGGATCAACCAGTTCCCCGACTACGTGGCCGACCGCGCTGTAGACAAAAAGCACTGGGTGGTGCGCCTGGGCCGGCGCCGGGCCGTCTACATCTACACGGGTATGCTGGTGCTCGCGCTGGTGTCCATTGCTGTCTTCGTGGCATTAGGCTGGATGCCGCCGCTGACCTTGCTCACGCTACTGACGCTGCCCCTGGCGCTCAATGCAATTCGCACGGCCTGGCGCTACTACGACGAGCCACCAAAGCTGCTGCCCGCGAATGTCGGTACTATCACAATGCACCTGGCTGTCGGGCTGCTGATGTCGCTGGGCTTTGGGCTGGCTCCTTTCATCTAGGAGCGTGTCGGAGAACCTAGTTTTGCGATGAGCCGTGCCTATGTTTGCGCCTTGCAAGTTATACAACTGGAGCCGCAAATTCGCGTGAAATCGCTCTTTTTCGAGGTATTCCGACAGACTCCTAGCCCAAATAATTTACGAACGCCTTGTGGGGAACCCGCTTTTTAGGCAACTCGAGTTATGCAGTTTCTCAGATATTGGTGGGCAAGCTTTCTGCGATTTGATCGGCCGAGGCGCCTTTTTGGTGTTCGCTGATAATGTGTTTGACCAGTTCCACAACAGTGCTTTGCCGCGCCTGGCGCTTGAGTTTGCCCAGGGCCAGTGTGCTATCTGGTGGATTGTCCTGATCACTGCCGGCATCCTGCGCACCCTGCAAGCGTAGAGCTGTGTAGGCCACATCTACCATCAGCAGGTGACGGTGGACCCCGGACAGTGACCGGGCCTTCGCCCGCCGTAGGACTACGGCCCGCAGGCGGGTTTGGTAATCGCCTAAGCCCAATAGCTGCTTGGTATCGTGGTAGGAGGTTTCTATCTCCCACCAGTGCAGATAGTGCCGGGCAATGCTCGCCGCTTGCGCGGTAAGCAAGCTGCTCATCAGGTATATGCATTCGGGAGCTTTCTCGCAAGCTTCCAAGTCGTAGATGATGGCGAATTTCTGGCGGCCTAGCTTTTTGGTCCGCAGGATGCGCGAGTAGCCCAGGTAGCTGCGGCCCCGCACGGCCACCGATCAGCGCCTGCGCAAGCGCTATCGCAAGCATCGCGATGATCTGTTTACCTTCCTGCACCGCCCCGATGTGCCTGCTGACAACAACGGCTCTGAGCGGGCGCTGCGCAAGTCGGTGGTCCATCGCAAAGTAAGCGGCGGCTTTCGGTCGGCGTGGGGCGCGGAGGCTTTCGCCATCTTTGCCACCGTCCTGCAGACCGCCCAAAAGCAGGGTAGAGACGCCCTGGCAACGCTTATCCCTCTCCTCGGCCCCTCGCCTGATGTGGACCTCCTTGCTCCTCCCCCGTAACCAACAAGGTGAGTAGTTATTAATTGCCACAAGTCCACGACACTTTGTCGCTTTGGAAAACCGGACATCCACACAGGCAGTTTTTCGGAGATCACTTTCCCGTTACAATTTCTCCTTGCCTATCAACAGCGTACAGCTTCTTATACTTGCGAGAGGGATTGTCATAGTGATTGTGGACATCCCTTTCTATTCCCCTCGGCCATGGCCCGGTTGGCTCACTGACAATCAAGAACGGACCACTACCCGGATAATTCATTACCTTGTTGGGACTGCCGCCAAGTCTGTGCCCCAGCTTCTCAATGGCAATAAGCCATTTACCCGAATCCCAGCTCTTTCCCCGATCGGTGGTCGTCCAAACCACCAGGTCTCCACCGTGCAATTGAGGGGATTCGGGGACATAGTAAGTCTGTGTACCGTAGTAATCTGTCCGGTAAAACGTCTTGCCATCCATTTCCACCAGGGAGGGTCCTTCTGTTTGTTGTTCGGGGTCACGAATCCCATAGACCCGGAAAACCTCGCCATCTTCACTATATATGACAGGTCTGCTGCCCAACCCTGTGATTTTGTCATCAGGAATGACGTGCCGTATCAGCTTCTTCCCGTCCCAATAGCCAAAGCATCTCTGTCCATCTTCGTTTCCAAAAACAAAGTAGGGGGTTCCTTCGTACAGGCACAGTGAAGCCATTCCCCAAGAGATCATAGGGTCGTTTTCCAGGAATTCTTCCTGGGTGCCCAGGGGGCCGAGGACCTTGTCGCCTAACACCAAAACCTTCCCGGTGTCCGGCGCATACATACAGTGAAAGGTTGCCCAGGAACCGTCAGGATGTATACGACGTACGTCCAAAAGCAGATGGACCCGGTTGTGCACTGGATCATAAGCAGCTCGGGAGATTTTGCACCCGGTGGGAAAGGTCACCAACTCCCTTATCTTCCCCCAACTCCTTCCCTTGTCCTGACTGTGCTGCACGCCGAGGAAGGGATGATTGTAGCCCCCGGTGGGCCCGTACCGATAAAAAAGAAGCAACTCGCCGCTGGTGGTCTCGGCAAGGTAGGGATAAGTGGCATTCTTACCCACCCGCATCCCGGTTTCCCATTCCGTGATGTCCTCGGGTCTTTTGCTCCAGGCGTATTTGAAGCTGTGGCCGTGGGAGCCATAGAACAGGTGGATAATCCCGTCATCAGTGATAAAGATATTGGGGACGTTGTGACCGTCCTTGATCCCATTTGCGGCAATGCAGTGATCAACAAGCTCCGGCGAATCCAACCATTGATCTGTTTCGTGGTCGTAGTAGGTAACCCGGGCGTAGAAGCCGTGATCCATGTAAGCTACGTAGGTTCGCTTATGCTCGCCTTCGAAGTAGATGCCTCGGCTCTGGTGGTCTCGAGCCAGGGTCCCTCCCAAAGCATCGCCGGCAAAGTACTTCTGGGCGGGTGGCTGCTCTCCCGATGCACCGAGCGCGGTCAGCGCCAGGAGAGATACGATCAGACCAATATCGAACGCACATGTACCGAACAGAAAAAGCATCACCAGGACAAGCACAACAAGAACAGGACCCAAATGCACTCTTGTGAATTGCCATCGTCGGAGCATTTCTACATCCCTTTCCTCGTGTCGGCCATACTGAGCGAGAGTGCTGCAGGAACTGCTCATACATTATAGCCGGGCGGACTTGCTGTCAAGGAATGGCTGTGCTAGCATCGCCGCGAGTTCCTCGAGCTACCTGGACCCAGGCGACGCCGGCGCTACGTCTGGCCCAGTTGCTGGCCCGTTTGGGGCATATCGAAGCCGCGCGCCGGTGGTATGACCATGTGATCCGCACCTCGGCGGAGCGCCAGGAGTCGCTGCGCGCGGGGGCCGAACTGCGCAGTCTCGGGCGCCCGCAGCAGTTCCATCACCCTCACCAATCTGGGAGTCACTGTCAATAACCCGACCCTGCGCTGGGATGACGGCTCCCTGAGCTTCCGGGGCGAGCTCTTGC
>CAYNMY010000104.1:0-7139 GCA_964398275.1 uncultured Armatimonadia bacterium
GCCCGCAGCGCGCTCAGCTTCTGCATCAGTTCCTGGGCGCGCTGCGAATCGTCCCAGAAATCCGGCTCTTTGGTGCGGTTTTCAAGCTCCGCTAGCTGCGTACGGCGTCCCGCCAGGTCAAAGACGATCCCCAACCTGCTTTAGGGTATCTTGCAGCTCCTTTAATTGATGGTCAATATCCTGCATCAGCACAATAAGAAAACTCCTTCGCCGATCTGCCCCTTATTAGACAAGTAGGTTCACCAATAGTTCGGTGCAAACCGCGTGCCGAAGGCGAAACTCAGCCCTTAGCTGGTAGTTTGGGGCCCAGCGAGCTACTCCTCCTCGTGCTGCAATTGATACAACAGCACCGCTGCCAGGTCAATCCAGCGCTCTTCGTCCGGGGACGCCGGGTTGTGAATCTTGGCGATCTCGTCCAGGATCTTCATGGCCCGGCGCTTGTCTCCATCCACGTACTTAGCCACCGCCATAAAATACCGCACTTCGACGCGGCGCTTTGAATTCGGATAGTTGCTCAGATAGCTCTCCAAGTCCCCGTAAGCCTGGGCGGGATCGTCGGGGAGGGCCATTATCGTCAGGTCCAGCTCGGCATCAGCTTTGGCGCCGGCTTGGTTCTCGGGATCCAGCTCGAGGGCCCGGTTCAGGTGCTTGCGGGCCTCCTCGTACAACTGCAATTCCAGACACAGATGCCCGAGGCGGGCATAAGCCCGGGCCTGTATGAACGGGGCGTCCGGCGACTCGGGGAGCGTGACAAGCAAGTTGACCGCCTCGATAATCTGCACGAACCACTGCTCGGGAATATATCCGTAGACCTGGAAAACCTGCTGGCCGCTGCTGCCCAAGAACAGATGAAAGGGCAGCCGGTACGAGCTGTGGACCGCCCGATCTTCATGCGCCTCGGGTAGCAGGCCGGGGACATACTTGTCAATGAAGTCGCGATTCCGCGCGTGGTGGACCTCCAGAGCGCACAGCGTGTAGCCACGCAGCATGTGCTTAACCTGCTGCTTGACCAGCGTCA
The DNA here is from genome assembly GCA_964398275.1 of uncultured Armatimonadia bacterium. Classification (GTDB taxonomy): domain Bacteria; phylum Armatimonadota; class Zipacnadia; order Zipacnadales; family Zipacnadaceae; genus JALGTD01. The sequence goes on from CAYNMY010000104.1 coordinate 1,019, forward strand.
GACGGTTCATCTTGTCGCACGGATCGTATTCTCGCAACTTCGCCCAGTCCTCCGCCGACATACGGGGGTGTTCCCGGCGTTCCCAGATGTAGACGTATATCGGCTTGCTGCTCTGCTGAGCCGAGCTCAAGGCCGGCTCCCAGCTTTCGTGCCAGATGTTGACCTGAGCCGAAGCGGGCAGCGCCGCCATCAACGCGCAGCCGATGCCCACCAGTATGCTGATTGGACTCCCTATCACCCAACGCCAGTGCATTTGTCCGCCTCCTGTGGGCGGCGGGCATAGCCGTCATATCCGCCGCCGGTCAGGGATGCGCATAAAGTAGTATATTTTGCGACCGACCTCGCGGTAGCCCAGCCGGGGATAGAAGGCCTGCCCGCGCTCGTTACAGGTCAATGTCTCAATCTGACTATACATCATACCCTCTGCCTGGAAATAGTCAAGAGCGACGTCGAGGATCGTCTTAGCCACACCCTCGCCCTGGTGGTCCGCCGCCACTGCCACGTTATGAACATGGCCGGTCAGGGTTTGCCGGTCCAGCTCGGTGGTAACGTAGCCGACCGGCTCACCCTCAACCTCCGCGACGAACGTTCCCTCGGGGTGGACGGCGATCTCCGCAGCGACCTCCGCTTGCTTGCACTCCTGCCAGGAGACACCATTGAGCAGCCCAAACTGCTGCTCGATCAGTCCGACTATGGCCACCGGCCCAAACACCTCCGCGGTAATCTCCAGGAGGCGCGGTCGGTCCGATGGTTGGTACCTGCGGATTATCATCTGACAACTCTCCTACCAGACGTATCGTGCGGTCAGGGAATACGTGGGACCGGACGAGCTGTACTTGAGCTGGAAGTAAGAGTATTCCAGGGCCAGCTCGTCGAGCTGGGGGAGTTCGAGCAGAGGAGAGGTGCCGTTGGCAAGCCGGGCCAGGCCTTCGGCCAGGCGGTCCATCCCCATCCAGCCTTGGATCTCCCGGTCCCAGCTCAAGCGTATTCTGGCATTGTCCACTCCCAGCAGTGCCATAAAGCGCCGTTCGCCCTCGTCGTGGGCGACGAAATAGCTGTTGAGCGTGGTCTCGATCTTGCCGATCGGCTTGATGGTGGCAGCGATCATCCAGGGCAGATACATTGCACCGGCGGCATAAGCTCGGCCCTCGACTAGTGCCTGGCGAAGGCTCTCTTCACTGGTGTCGTCCGCCTCGATTATCGTGTAGGGTATGCCTACCGCCTCACTGTAGGTGGTGCTGCTGCCGTACAAACCCGGTTTCCCCACCAGAGCCGGCTCGTAGAGTATTTGCAGGGTGCGGAACATCTCGAATAAGCCAGCCTGGATCAGATAACCGTCAAAGGGCATCTGCCGCAGCATGCGTGGTCCGCCGGCGACGCCCGGATGAGCCATGATGGCCAAAGCGCCCTGGTCGTGGATCATCTCCAGAGTCTTCTTCATAGTCATCTGCTCAGGCACCCAGGTGCGCACGAACAGCGCCAGTACTCCCCCGCTAGTGGTGTCCACATACTCACCAATGATCACCCGAAAATCAGCAGGCAACTTCCCCTGGGCGCGCAGGCGGGCCGCGGTCTGCTGGGCGCGCTGCGCTCCGTCAATGCGATTGCGGTCGGCAATGACCACCGCCTTCAGACCGCGCTGGGCCGCCCGCAGCAGCATCTTCTCCATAGCGGCTGCGGAATCAAAGGAGGTGTTGCTCGCCACGCGCAGATCAATTGGTACCATCCCCTCCCCCGAGGTCACCTCGGTCAGGCTGTCAGGCAACAGCGCCAGGAGCCGGGGGGCCACCAGAGCCGCCAGGAGATCGCGGCAAAGATACTGTGGCCGGCCCAGCACTGCCTCGAGCGTTTCCAGCTCTGCGTCCTCATACTGTCGGTGCGTCCACCAGTAAGCTGCGGCCAGGGCCACCCGTCTGAGCGCGAGATCGTCGTCCTCGTTCATCTGCTGTACTTCCTGGGCGGCGATCCGGTAGGGGTTTGCCCAGCCCCGCTGCTGCAGCCACGAGGAGTTCACATAGTCGTCGTAGGACCACTCGTCCCAGTTGCGGCTCGGGGCGAACTCGGGCAGAAAACTGGGACTGAATTCCGGAACCATCCGCCACTGCCGACCTATATCAATGGGGTAGCGGTAGGCAATCTCAGGCGCCTGGCGGACCAGCTCGCCGGGCGGGGCACGATAGAGGCTTTGCCAGTCGCTCTCCGGCTCGATAGTGACGCCGTCATCCAGTGTAGGCAGTCGCTCGCGGATTAGCTCGCGCCAGGAGCCGTAACGGGGTGTAATATCTATCACCGGCTGGGCGCAAACCTGCGCGGGATCGGGGAGATAGTCAGGTGATGCGCAGAGCAGAACCGGCCAACCGGCCAGCAAAACGGAGGCTGCAATAGCGAGGGTTAACCAGGATTGTGCTGCTGCGTCGCACACGCGTGTGCCAATTGCTGATCGCGTCACCTTTATGCCGTAGGTTGCAGGGGTAATATGTCGCGAATGACTTCGAGATCGTCTTCCAGCAAACCCATGGGGAGTTCAAAGGCACGGCCCGCGCTGTTAAAGCCCAACTTCTCCAGGGCCTCGGCAGCCTGCTGCTTCATAACCGGCTTTCGCTTATCCGCCAGCGATCCGGTGGCGGCTTCCTTAAGCAGCGGAAGGGCGCGGCGATCGCCGATCTCGCCGAGCGTCCAGGCCGCCCGGGCGCGGAACTGCTCACCCAGGTGTGTATTCTTCAGCACCTCGCTGACCTGGGCGACAACCGGGTTTTCCCGCTCGGTAACCTCGATCTGCCGCCCGTGCTTGACGAGGGCCACCGCGGCCTTGTCGCACAGCTTGCCATCGCTGGAGAGCGCTTCGGTAAGCAGCCTGATAGCCTGGCGATCCGCCAGGTTGGCCAGGGCAACAATGGCTTGTTCGCGCGCGCTAACCTGGGGCGACTCGATCTTCCGGCTCAGCTCCTCAATGGGAGGTATGGCACAGCCGCCCAGCAGGCCCGCAACTATCCCGATCATTACAGCTACCGTCACTAACCTGGCTACATACATGATTGCGGCCAATCCTCCCCAACGATGATTCTGGAGCTTCTAGTGCTTAGTTGGCTAAATGAGTTGAATATCGCTTGTGCCTTTCGGGCCGGCCTCGCTGCGCTCGACACGGCCCCTCCGACGCCTCGCTCAGCCCCTGTCATAAGATTCTCGGAGGGGCCTGTCGCAGGAAGTTTCGCAACGCGAAGCTTCCAATGCTGGCCCTGAAAGAGCGAAGAGTCTTAGGCCGATTTATGCAACCAACTACTACTCACCGGCGGCCTGCCGGACCCAGTAGTGCGGGTCACGACCTGCCTGCTCCAGTACACTATCGGCTTTGCTATCCTGCCCTTCGGGCGGCGAGACCCTCTGCAGGGAATCAACAGCAGCCATGCGTACATCCCCGGTCTCGTCCTGGGCCGCTTCAACCAGTGCCTCAAAACCGCGGAGGGCGCCGCCGCTTTCGCAGGCGCCTTTGCTCAGAGCGTCGCCCAGCGCGTAGGCGACGGCAGTGCGCTCCCGGATATCGCCCGGCTCAGTACCGCTGGCGGCAACTCGCTCGGCCAGCGCATCAATGGCTTCGGCGGTGCCGATGGCACCCAGCGCGCCAGCGGCGGCCACGCGCAACTGCCAGGAGTTATCCGGCTCTCCTTCTGCGACAATTGGCTGATAAGTAAGTGCCTGCTTCAACTGCGGCACCGCTTCTTCGGCAGCGAGTGCACCCAAGGCCTGCACCGCACTGATGCGAACCACCAATTCTTCGGCCTCATTACCCACCAGGCGGGCCAGCGCCGCCGCCGCGTCCTGACCCTTTACCCGCCCCAGCGCCTGGGCTGCAGCAGCCCGCACAGTGGCATCGGAGTCATCCAGCATCCCACTCAGGACATCGGCAGCGGGGGAATTGCCCAGCTCACCCAGCATCACCGCACTGCGCCACTCGACCTCAGGGTCCTGCCCCTGGGCCAAGTCGAGCACTTTGGGATAGAGCTGCACGCCGCGCACGCCGAGCTGTTCCATCGCCTGCGCCGCTTCCTTATGGTCGGCGGCGATAATGGCCGCGAGCAGCTCGGCGGTTTTGCCCACGCGCTGCAAGTAGGTAAGATAGTAGCCGCCCGCCGCGACCAGGACGACGATCACCGTTATCAGTACTGTCCGCCGATTCACGCCTGTTTCTCCCCTTTGCGCAGCCAAGGCCGCTGCTTTACTCGTATCTGGCACACAACAGCACTATTCATAGCCCAGAATACGCGCTTTCATCTGTGCAACCTGAGACTTGCGCGCCTCGTCAGGCTGCTCCTCTTCGTCCAGGTAGTTGATCAGCCGCATTGCCTGCATGCTGCCAATTGCTTCCACAACCGCCACGCACCACAGTCTTTGCTCAAGATCTTCAGGAACTTGAGAATCGCTGCTCGCGCCTCTAACTGACAATGTTGGGTCTGTCGCGGCCTCGCCGATCGCTGCCAGAATTCCCGCGGCCCACGGCTTGAGCTCGTCGGGATAGGTCCGCAGGCCCTCGAGAAGCTCGGCGACCGGCAGCCCTTTCATCGTCGCCAAGGCTCGGGCCGCCTCCTCGCGTAGCATGTCGTCCTGCGCCTCTTTCAATACCTTTATCAGCGACTGGCCCGCACGGCCTAGCTCCGCCCGGTCCGCCTGCCCGGCGCTCTGGGCGCTCCTGATCCCGATCTGCGCCAGGGACCCAGCGGCCTCCGCCACAAACTCCGAACCGGGCGTCAGCATCGCCTCAAGCACGCCGACCGAAGCGGGCGTGCCCACCGCGCCGAGATTCCTCGCCGCTGCATGCCTGAGCTCGGGGTCCTCGCCGGGGTCTTCGATGATCGCAACCAGGGCCTTAACGATCTTGTCGGACTCGGCTGCTTCGGCGGTACTGCCCATTACCTGGAACAGGAGCCGATTCGCCGCCGGCGAGACGTGATACGCCAGAATTACTGCCGCACGCCGCTGGGCGTTGTCATCCCCCTCGTTGAGTACCTTGTTAAGCAGATCGGTAGCCTCGCCGAGCTGCCAGTCTTTGAGCAAGGCTGTGGCGACGTCCCGCACGGAGCTATCCGCATCTTGCAGCGCGGCGACCAGCGTCTCGGTGCCCGCCGCGTCCCGCAGGTCGTTGATCGCCTTGAGCGCGGCAGCACGCACCTGAGGCTCGGGGGCATCAGCAGCGGCGGTCAGCGCCTCGGTAGCTGCTGGCGAGCGCGTGTAACCAAGTGCCCGCAACGCCGCCGCCCGCGCCGCAGAGGATTCGGTCGGATTATTGACTATGCGTGTGGTCGGCCCAATGACGTCGGCACCGATCTTGCCCAATGTCACTGCTGCCCAGTGACGGATCTCGCCGCTCGATGAGCGCAAGGCCCCCAGCAGCGACTCAATGGCCGGGCTGCCGATATCTGCCAGGGCTTGCTGGGCCATGAACCTGCTGCGGACATCGGGGGCGGCCAGCTTAGTTATCAGCGGTGCCACGGCCTTCTCCCCGATGCGGGCCAGCGCCGCCCGCACCTCGTGATAGACCTGCCAGTCAGGGTCGTCCAGCGCGGCAAGCAGACTGCTCACTACTGCCGGTGTGGCCATCGGCACCAGGGTATCAACAGTCATATCGGCGAGGGTCTCTGCCGCCAGCCGCCGGATAACCCCATCGGAATCACTGAGGCATGCCACCAGCGGCGCGACCGCCTGGCGGCCACCGATACCGGCCAGAATCTCCGCGGCCAGCTCGCGGACTTCCGTGCTGCTGGAACTAAGCGCCGGAGCCAGGGCAGCGATGGCCGGCGGCCCCAGGCGCCGAATTGCCAACTGTAACTCGGTAACGGCACCAGCGCGATTAGTCAAGAGGGTCTCGACGAGAGTTGATGCAACCTGAGTAGCGACAACTTGGCCCAGTGCGGCAGCCGCCGCCGCTTTCGCTTCGGAACGCCCATCGCCCAGGTGAGCGACCAGGGCGCTGGCAATGGTTGGTTGATTGCCGGCAGCGAACAGGCGGCCCAGCGACAGCGCCGCTTGCCGGCGCACCCGCCAGTCTGGGTCATTGCGCTGCCGGTCAACCAGCGGCCCCACCGCCGTCTGCGCATCATCCAGCGCAATGGGCGTGACTAGCTGGATC
>CAYNMY010000105.1:0-7091 GCA_964398275.1 uncultured Armatimonadia bacterium
GTCGGTTGAGCGGATCTGGTCGGTCTGGGCGAGGATGCGGCAGGTCGCCCGGCCCTCCTCGAAGCCGATCACGCGGACCTTAGCGACCATCCTGTCCCCGCGGTATATGCCGTACTCCGCGCCCGGCGCAGGCCGCATCCCCTCGGGAAAGGCCAGCACGATCGTCTCCTGTGCCACGGGTATAGCCGCCTCGTAGCCGGGGACATTGCCCCGCATTGTCTCGAGGCGCTTGACTAGTTCCCGGGTGGCCTTATCGGCGGCCGACCCGACCAGGGAGTCCCGCACACCTTTGATGTCGAAGCCCCCACCGATGTAACCGATTGAGGGAAAGACCACGGCCAGGCGCTTAATCTTCGACTGGCTGGTGGTAATCTCGCCCAGCGGGTTGATGACGCCGGTGCCCGTATCAATGATCTGCCCGTTGAGGTGGAACTTGACCTTGACCAGCCCGCCGATGGAAAAGATCCCGATGTTGGCAGCGGCGTTGTAGTCTTTGACGTCCACCCGGGCGTTGAGCTTCAGTATGGCGCTGGCGCCGTACAGTTGGTTTTGGGGCGGTGCGGTGATGGGGTTGACGCCGGCCAGGTTCTGCTCCTGCTGGATGGCCTTGAGCGCGTCACCACGCGCCAGCACGGTCCAGCCGTGCTCGGCCAACTTGGCCTCGAGCAGGGCCGGCAGCCACTTGCGCAGCTCGGACGCATATCGCCCCTGCATTTGCAGCTCCATGACCACCATTCGCTGCGCGGGAATGGTGTTAGCCGCCGTCGCACTTGCATCTTGCGCCGCGAGGCCGCTCGCATCGCTGCTAGCCGGCGGAGCTTCCTCGGCCAGGAGCGGCATGGCCAAAACCACCAGCACACACATCCACACTGGCACTAACCGGTTCATAGCACCATCTCCTTGACTTTCATCCGGGTGCCCTTCTCTGTTAGTATAGACGTTTGAACGGCAGTATAGTTTCGTCAGTAGCTGGCTTTTCACAGTCGCCTGCGATTGCCAGCCCTTTCGGCGAAGGAGCCGCACCGCTACAGGAGGAATACTAAGACCTGCTGGCGGGGTGCTGCGGGCGTCATATCGAGTTTGCGCGAAGGCAGGTAGCCCACGATGGTTATCATAATGAAACCCGGGACGGACCGAGAAATCATCGAGCAGGTCATCGAGAAAGTTGATGATCTGGGTTTCACGCCCCATCCGATTTACGGAGTCATCAACACGGTCATCGCCGTGATCGGCGACCGCACCCAGGAAGCTATGGATACCCTCCAGAGCATGCCCGGCGTGGACCGGGTTGTGCCGATCTTGCGGCCGTACAAGCTGGCGGGGCGGGAGGTGCGGCCCGAGGATACCGTTGTCCAGGTAGGGGATGTGACTATCGGGGAAGAGGCGGTGGTCATTATCGCCGGGCCCTGCGCGGTAGAGAGCCGCGCGCAGTACCTGGCGACCGGGCGATACGTCAAGGAAGCCGGCGCACATATCCTGCGGGGCAGCATCTACAAGCCGCGCACTTCCCCCCACGATTTCCAGGGCTTGCATGAGGCGGGTCTTGAGCTGCTCGCCGCCGCCCGCGAGGAACTGGGCATGCCGATTATTACCGAGGTGCTCGACCCCCGGCACATCGAGCTGCTCGAGCCGGTCACCGACATATTCCAGATCGGCGCCCGCAATATGCAGAACTTCGCGCTACTTGCCGAAGTAGGCCGGACGGACCGGCCGGTGCTCGTCAAGCGGGGTATGAGCGCGACGGTTGACGACCTGCTCAAGGCCGCGGAGTACGTCCTGGTCGGCGGTAATGAACGGGTGATCTTGTGTGAGCGTGGCATCCGCACCTTCGAGACCCAGACGCGCAACACCCTCGATATCTCGGCCGTGCCCATCCTCAAGCGCTTCAGCCACCTGCCGGTGGTCGTGGACCCCTCGCACGCCAGCGGGGAGGCCTGGCTGGTGCCGGCCCTGAGCAAAGCGGCACTGGCGGCCGGGGCCGACGGCTTGATGATCGAGACTCACCCCTCGCCGCAGGACGCGCTGGTTGATGGCCCCCAGTCGCTGCGGCCTGACGAGTTCCGGCAGTTACTCGACGATCTGCGGCCCTTCGCCGAGGCCGCCGGCCGCGCTTTATAATGTACGACCCGGCCGATGTCTTTCCAGTACGGATGGGGCGAGACATACCGCCTTCTTGATTTCGCCTCCCCTGATCTCCTATAATAGGAAGCAGCTTTTGCAACAGTCTCGACAGAGAGTAAGAGAGGGTATGCTGATGCAACGTCAGACCTTGGAGATAGTGAAGATAGGAGTTTTGGTGATTGTGATTGTTATGGGGTGTGCTGCAACAAGCTTCGCTGGTCGGGATGACCTGGGCCGTAGTGAGAAGCTGCGCATAATGGTGGACAAAGTCATGCACCGCTCCCTCGACGACGAGGGAGTGGTGAAGGAGACCGCTGCAGCCGGCTTTAACGTCATCTGTCCACGCAGTGGCGGGTCAGATCTGGACCGTGTGCGCAATGTGGCGCAACTTGCCGAGAAGTACGGTATCTACCACATGGTGTGGATGCGCGGCACCAAGGGAGCGCAGGACAAGCCGGAGCGAGTGCGGTATGTCTGGCCCAATGGTCATGTTAGCAATCTCTACAGTCCCAACTCGGACGAGTTCTGGGAGTGGACCAATGACCTGATCATCAACTATGCAAAGATCAGCGCCGAAGAGCCAGCTCTTATCGGTGTGTTCCTGGACTATGAGGTCTACGACCGACCCAAGTTCGGCAACGGCTACACGCTGTCCTACGACCTGAAGATACTGGAGGAGTTTGCCGCCAGTGAGGGTATCGAACTGCCCGAGCTTAAGCCCGCCCAACGCAAGCCGTGGCTGAAGCAGGAAGGCCTGCATAAGGAGTTTGAGGCGTTTCAGGTGGCCGAGTGGCGGAGACGCTGTCGTGCGCTCCGCGAGGCAGTAGATGAATACAATCCCCAGTTCCAGTTCTGCATATACCCTATTCCCGGCTCCAAGTTTGAGCAGGAAGCTGCCTGCCGGGAGTGGGCTACCCAGCAGGCCCCGATCATCCTGGGAGAATCTGGCAGCTACGGTCAACGGCTGCACTTCGAGTCTTTCGAACATGCTCTCAATTCTCGCTGGGAGCAACTGGTAAAAGACATGCAATGGGCCGAAGAACTCGGCATTCCGTTCATGTACGTCAATGGACTGGATCCGGCCGGTGTGCGCGGCGACCCCGAGCACTTCGGCAGAAGCGCGGTAATGATCTCGCAGATAATGGATGGCTACTGGGTATTCTACGAAGGGCCGGACTATGCCACCGACCATAAGGACTATTTTCGCTGGTTCAAGCGAGGTAACCAGGCTATTGTGGAGGGTAACTATGCGTTCTGGCAACAGCCGCGGGAGACGCCGGTGAGCTATATTCGCGAACCCGAGCATGCTGATCGGTTGCAGTTCGCCGAGGTCGGCATTCCCAGCAATATCCACAGCCTGCTGGCGGAAGATGCCAACTTCGAGATCGTTCGTATGGCCGAGCGATACCAACTGGACTACAAATATCTGGAGAACTTCGACGTCGTTGCTCTGCAGAGCTTCAATGGCGGGCCCAATGATCCGGCGGTAATTGCTGACCAACTCCGCAAATACGTTGCCGGAGGCGGGGGGCTTTTACTCGCACACGATCTGAGTTGGTTTGGTAACAGCCCGTTTCCCCGAATCGCCTCGCTCAAGCGTCCACCGCAAGCCACCGGCGGACACGCTACGCTCAAAGGCGACCTGCAGGTGATAAGCGCGCACGAGGCTCTGGGCTTGGTCAAGTCCGGCACGCAGTACTCGCCAGTCTTCCCAGAACACTATGTGTTCGATCCGGGGCCGGAGGGTACTGTGCTTATCCAGGATGAATTTGGTAATCCGGTTTATGTGGTGGGTACTTACGGAGAAGGGCGAGTGATCTTCTCTGGGTCCTTCTATCCCCATCCCAACCAGCTCATCAACTACTATGGCAGACCCCTAAATGAATTAGGGCAGCCCCGCCTCGCTGAGTGGCAGTCACGCGGCGGCTACCCCGCTGGCACAGAGCGCGAGCTGCTGCTGTCCATCGTCAACTGGCTGGCGGGCAAGTAGCGGTTTGCGGGCGGCTGCTAAGATTACGGTCTGATGATCGAGACTCACCCCTCGCCGCAGGACGCGCTGGTTGATGGCCCCCAGTCGCTGCGGCCTGACGAGTTCCGGCAGTTACTCGACGATCTGCGGCCCTTCGCCGAGGCCGCCGGCCGGACGCTGTAGGTGTCCGCACCGGCGCAGGAGACACCAAAGCAATGAATAACAATAAGTAGGCAAGAGGGGATTAGTACATGAAGGATCTCAGAAACATTGCTACCGGTTTTGAGATTCCCAGCGACAGATATTGTGACCAGCCCTACGTCGTGAAGACCGATGACGGAGCGTGGCTATGTTTATTAACTACCGGCGTCGGCTCTGAGGGCGATGCTGGCCAGCATATTGTGGCGACACGCAGTACCGATCAGGGCAAGACCTGGTCAGTGCCGGTGGATGTGGAGCCGGCCGACGGACCGGAAGCCTCGTTTACGGTACTTCTGAAGGTGCCGGGTGGCCGGATTTATTGCATTTACATCCACAACAGCGACAATCTGCGTGAGGTAATCGCTGATGATCCGCCCTTCAAAGGCGGCAAGTGCACACGGATGGATTCGCTTGGCTACTTCGTCTTCAAATACAGCGACGACCACGGCCGCTCGTGGTCTGACCAGCGGTACACAATCCCGGTGCGGGAGATGGCGATTGACCGCGCGAATCCTTATGGTGGCAAGATCCGCTTTTTCTGGAACGTAGGCAGGCTTTTTGTCTCGGAAGGCGCTGCCTACGTCCCGCTGCACAAGGTAGGCGGCTTCGGTCACGGCTTTTTCACCCGCTCGGAGGGAGTGCTGCTCAAGAGCACAAACATTCTCACCGAGCCGGATCCGGAGAAAATCACCTGGGAGACGCTTCCTGATGGTGACGCGGGCTTGCGCACGCCTCCAGGCGGCGGCCCTATCGCTGAGGAGCAGAACTGCTCTGTACTGAGCGACGGCTCGTTTTACTGCGTCTATCGCAGTATTGATGGCCATCCGGTGTACGCTTACAGCCGCGACGGCGGTCATAGTTGGACCGAGCCGCAGTACAAGCGCTACGCCGACGGGCGGCTGGTAAAGCACCCCCGTGCCGCGAACTTCGCCTGGAGATGTTCCAACGGCAAGTATCTGTACTGGTTTAACAATCATGGTGGACGGGACTACGATGATCGCAATCCCGCGTGGCTCTGCGGCGGCGTCGAGGCGGATACACCTGACGGCAAGGTCATCCGGTGGTCGCAGCCGGAAATCGTGCTCTACGACGATGCCCCGCACATTCGGATGAGCTATCCCGACCTCGTGGAAGAGGACGGCAAGTATTTCCTGACCGAAACTCAGAAGAACGTGGCGCGGGTGCACGAGGTTGATCCAGCGCTGCTCGAGGGTTTGTGGAACCAGTTTGACAACTCTGATGTGGCTACTCAGGGGTTGGTATTGGACTTGCCGGCAAGCAACGATCCAATGCCCGCTGAGATAGATATGCCCGAATTGCCTGCTTTGATTGCGATAGACACTAACCGAGCGGACTACTGTATGGAGAACCTGCGAGAAGGGTTTGCGATCGATATGTGGCTTCGCTGCGATTCGCTGGAGGCGGGGCAGGTAGTGTTCGACAGCCGCACCGAGAATGGGCAAGGATTGTGCCTGCAAACCACGTCGCACGGGACGCTCGAGATTGTGTTGAACGATGGCCGTACCGAGAACCACTGGGACTGCGACCCCGGAATGCTGGAAGCGGGCAGGCTCCATCACGTCGCTGTCATTATTGACGGTGGGCCGAAGATAATCAGCTTTGTGGTGGATGGGAAGTTCTGCGATGGTGGCGACTATCGCCAGTTCGGCTGGGGGCGCTTCAACCCGAATCTGCGCGGGGTAAACGGTGCGCCTCAGGCGAAGATTGCGCCTGCGCTCAACGGCCAACTCAGATCGTTGCGCATCTATAGTCGCTACTTGCGGACCTCCGAGGCAGTAGGGAACTACCGCGCAGGTTTGTCCTAGTCTGGGTTGTACACCAAGGCAAGAGCGCGCGTGGCTGTAAGACCTGTAAGCAACTGCGGGGCAGGCTTAGAGGCAACTTTGCAGCCCTGTACCAAGCAATGAAATATGACAGGGAGGCATTGTAAGTGAGCGATCAAGTCAAATTGGCGGTAATCGGTTGCGGGAGCATTGCGGGTAGTCATCTGAACGGCTACCAGAAGCTCCAGGATAAGGGGTACGACAGGTTTCGCATCTCGGCGGTGTGCGATGTCTCGGCAGAGAATACGGAGAAGTATGCTGCGGATGTTGAGGCGAAGCTGGGTTACCGGCCGGACCAGTACGGCAGCATCGAAGAAACGCTCGCAGCAGGGAATCTAGATGCGGCCGACATCTGTCTGCCCCACGCCTACCACCACACTGCCGCAATTCCCTGCCTGGAGGCCGGCCTGGACTGTATGGTCGAAAAGCCGGTGGGAATCACAGTCAAGGCAGGCCGCCGGATAATAGACGCGGCCAAGCAAAATGGCCGTATCCTGGTCACCGCCGAGCAGGTGCGCCGCGATATCGGGGCGCGCACTATGCACTGGGCGATCAACGAGGCCGGTCTGATCGGCCAGCCGCGCTTTTTCGGCTTCGACGTGAAGACCTGGATGGACCTGGATTTAGACTCCTACCGCTGGCGCTGGCGCTACAGCAAGCTACTCAGCGGCGGCGGAATGATGTTTGACGCCGGTGCTCACTTCGCTGATATGATGCTCCACCTGTTCGGGGAGATTGACCAGGTGGCCGCCACTCTGGCGACGTTCGATACGACGATACTGGAGATGCCTGACATCGGCCCCCGTCCGCGCGACGTAGAGGACTACTGGGTAGTTACGCTACGCTTCACCAGCGGCCTGTTGGGCTCGTGGAGCTACTCGCGGGCCGCGCGGGCGTTCCATATTCATTCGTCTTACGTCTGGGGCGATAAGGGCGCGGCGAAAGACCTCCAGACC
>CAYNMY010000106.1:0-7091 GCA_964398275.1 uncultured Armatimonadia bacterium
CGCCCTGGTGCAGGTAGACCGCGCCGGGGTGAGTCATCCAAAAAGCCGAGTTCTTGTCTATCGTACCCAGGGCCTCTTCGCGGCTGGTGTCAACAATATCATAGCCGGTGCCGCCGCTGCTGCGAATCCCGACCTCCGCGGCGGGATATATGTCCGCAGGGCCTGACCAGTGCCACCGCCGCCGCTCGACCACGTAGCCGTGCTCGGCCAGCACCGCCAGGACCTGGTTCATCTCGGCGCCGAAGAACTCGTCGTCACGAGCGCTCAGGGGCAACTCATAGGCCGCGCACAGCAGGTGAGCACCCAGGATAAAGCGATTCTCGGGATTGATTAGCACGCGCTCCTGGTCGGCGGCCAGCAGGTAATCGGGGTGCTCGGTGACGTACTGGTCAATGCCGCCGGGCATTGCCACGAGCACGGCCAGCGCGTCTTGCTGACCCCGGCCGGCCCGACCCGCCTGCTGCCAGACCGAGGAGATACTGCCCGGATATCCCGTCATCACCACCGCGTCGAGCCCGCCGATATCCACGCCCAGTTCGAGGGCATCCGTCGCCGCCACGGCCAATAAGTCCCCGGCGAAGAGCTGCTGTTCGATTTCCCGGCGCTGCTCGGGCAGGTAGCCGCCCCGGTAGGCCATCAGCCGCTTGCGCAGCGCCTTGTCATCTGTCCGAGCGCGCATATACTGCAGGACCAGCTCCGCCTGCTGGCGCGCCTGGGTGAAAGTGATCGTGCGGATCCCCTCCCGCGCCAGGCGCACGGTAAGTTCGGCGGCCTCGATGTTGCCGCTGCGCCGCCGACCGGCCTCCTGCTGCACCAGCGGCGGATTCCAGAAGACGAAGAAGCGCCGCCCCTGTGCTGATGTATCCTCCTGGACAACCTCGAAGTCCACCCCCACCAGCCGCTCGCAGTGGCCCCGGGGATTTCCGATGGTCGCCGAGGTGCAGATGAACTGCGGGTCGGCGCCGTGATACCGGGCAATCCGCCGCAGTCGGCGCAGGACGTTGCCAGTGTGCGAGCCGAATACGCCGCGGTAGGTGTGTACCTCATCGAGCACAACGTACTTCAGATGCCGGAAGAAGTCGGCCCAGGACTCGTGGTACGGGCAGATAGCCAGGTGCAGCATATCGGGGTTGGTGAGGATAACCTGCGAATGCTGGCGGATGCGCCGCCGCTGGCTCTGGGGGGTATCGCCGTCGTAGGTGTTGGCTGTGAAGACGCGGCCCGCGCCGAACGCGCTCAGCTTCCCGAGCTGGTCCTGGGCCAGCGCCTTGGTCGGGTAGATCAGCAGGCCCCGCGTGGTCGGATCCTCGTGAATGGCCTGGGCCAGCGGCAGTGTGTAGCAGAGCGTCTTACCGCTGGCGGTGCCGGCGGCGATGACCACGTGCTTGCCGGCCAGCACCGCCTCGATGGCCTGCACCTGGTGCCAGTAGAGCTTCGCCAGTCCCAGATCATCCAGGACTTGCTGCATCTCTTCGCTCAGCTTGGCCTTGAGCTGGCCATAGCGCGCCTGCCGGGCGGGAATTACGTGCAGGTGCTCGACCTGGCCCCGGTAATCGTCAGCAGTGGTCAGTTCATCCAGGAACGCCTCAATCCGCGACTTTCCACTCACTGCTCGCCACCTTCGGGATCGGCAGAGTCGTCATCGGCGACCAGCTCATCGTACGGCGGGGGATAATACGCCTCGTCGTCTTCCGGTTCCGCATCGGCCGGGCGTTTCTCCACGAGTCGCACCAGGCCGATGCTGATCGCGTACAACACCACAAGTGGGCCGGCCATAAACAGCATCGTCACCGGATCAGTAGTAGGCGTGGCGATGGCCGCCGCGATGAATATGATCACCACCGCGTAGCGCCAGAAGACCAGCAACTGAGTCGCCTTGACCATACCCACCGCCCCCAGGAACATCAGCACCAGCGGCAGCTCGAAGGATAGCCCAAAGACCAGCAGCAGTCGCAGCAGGAAATAGAGGTAGGGCTGCAGGGTCAACTCCACCTCCACGCCCATGCTCTGGTTGATGTTGAAGAAAAAGGCGAAGGCACGCGGCGAGATAACGTAGCAGAAAAGGACACCACCCATGAACAGCACTGTCGCCGCGGGCAGCAGCCAGATAACGAAGCGTTTCTCGCGGGGTTCCAGCGCCGGCCTAATAAACAACCACAACTCCATGAAGATCAGTGGAGAGGCGATGATCACCCCCGCCACCAACGCTATCTGCATCATCAGCACGAAGCCCGCAGCCGGCTCGAAGATGCGGAAGGGCAGCTCTTCAAGCCCCGCCTGCTGCGCGCCTATGTGGGCCGGTTCCTGCAACAGAGCCAGCAGGGGCGCACGCGCCGTCCACGCCAGCGCCATACCCGCCGCAGTATAGATCGCCATCCGCAGCAGCCGCATGCGCAGCTCGTCGAGGTGCTCGAAGAACGAGACCTCTTTTTTGCCGCGCTCCGAATTCATTGGGCCATTTCCCGAGTCATTGTGCGATTGCGCAGTTCGTCATCATCTTATTCGCCACGGAAGGAATCTGCTCCTTGCCCAGCGAACTTAATCTGTGCCACACTCGCCCCAGCTAAGTCTACGCAGCTTTGAAGGAGGAGACAAGGTGATAACCAAATCCAGTTCAGCCAGTGATACACTCAGCAGGCTTCGCCAGGACAATCCCGACGTTACCGCGGCGGTCCTGGTAACTCCCGACGGTTTCCCCATCGCCGCGGATACTGGCCCCGAGGTATCAGCCGACATGCTCGCCGCGCTGGCCGCTGACTTGCTTGCCCGCGCTTCGCGCAGCGCCCGGGAGTTTGGTCAAGGGGCCATCCAGGAGCTTTACGCCCGGGCTGAGACCGGCTACGTCATCGTCACCCAGGCCGGCCCCGAGCAGATCCTGGCCTGCCTGGCCAATCCGCAGGTAACTCTGGGCCTGCTGCTCGCCGACGTACGCCAGAGCGCCGCTGCCCTGGCGGAGGAGTAGGGGACGGTGTACAAGATATAGGGTGAATGCCTTTAGGGCCAGCCTTGGAAGCTTCGCAATGCGAAGCTTCCCGCGACAGGCCCCTCCGGAAACCTTATTGTGTTGCGCCGTTGGAGGGGCCGTGTCGAGCGTAGCGAGGCCGGCCCGAAAGGCACAAGCGATATTACGCTCATTTAGCCCATATTATTCATGAAGATAGACGCAATCAGCGTCTCGGAGGCGTGGAAGTAGCCGCCGAACCCCCTCACGTCAATTCACTATTCCCTGCGAACAACGACACCACGCAATGGTCACGAGCGTTACTCCACTTTCAAAGTTTTTGCCGGCTTGTCCGCCGTAGCTTTAGCGAAGGCGGGAAGGGTGTGGGAAACCGGCTTTTTTTGCCTAAAAAGCGGGTTTCCCACAAGCCGTTCACGAATAATCCGGGTTAGGCAGCTAAGCACTATCGCCGGTCCCGGTACCAGCTCTCGAAGTACTCCTGGCTGCGCGCCAGGCTCCGCGCCAGCCAGTCCTGATGGTCGGCAAACCAGCACACCGTCTCCCGCAGCCCCTTCTCCCACTCAACCTGCGGTTCCCAGCCCAGCGCGGCGATCTTATCCCCGGTCATCGCATAGCGCACATCGTGTCCGGGGCGGTCCGCCACATGCTTGATGAGGCTCTCGGGCTTGCCCAGCTCATCCAGAATCACCCGGATTGTTGCCAGGTTCTCGCGCTCATCGCCCACGGGGATATTGTAGACCTGCCCCGGCTCGCCTTTTTCCAGCAACGCGTGCATCGCCCGGCAGTGATCCGCCACATGCAGCCAGTCCCGCCGCTGCCGCCCGTCCCCGTAGACCGGCAGCGGCTCGTCACACAGCGCCTTATAGACAAACAGCGGGACGAGCTTCTCGGGATACTGGTAGGGGCCGTAATTGTTGCACGGCCGCGAGACTATCACGGGCAGCTCGTAGGTCACCGCATACGCCCGGGCCAGGTGGTCAGCGCCCGCCTTGCTGGCGGAGTAGGGGTTGCGCGGGTTAAGCGGCGCTTGTTCATCGAATTCGCCTATCTCGATTGACCCGTATACTTCATCGGTCGAGACATGCAGGAAGCGCTGTGTGGTGAGCTTGTCGAACCATGCTTCGCGGGCGGCTTCGAGGAGTACGAAAGTGCCGAAGAAATTGGTCTGCATGGCCGGCTGCGGGCCCATTATGCTGCGATCCACGTGTGACTCCGCGGCCAGGTGAACGACCGCCTCGACGCCGGACATTGCCTCCTTGACTATGGTCGGGTCGCAGATGTCCCCTTCGACAAAGGTGACTCTGGGATCATCTTCGACATCGGCCAGATTCTCCCGGCTACCGGCGTAGGTCAACTTATCGAGCACCCGCACGCTCACGTCGGGCAACTCGGCCAAGAGATGCCTCACCAAATTGCAGCCAATAAATCCCGCCCCACCGGTTATCAGAACTTCCATGCTATTCCCCCTGCCTGGCTTGCTGTCCGACTGCCTCCATTGCGGCCTCCAAGTCCGGCAGACCGCCCTTAGGTGTCACACCGACAAGCTCCTTGGCATAGCAAAGTTGCATGCCTAATGCAAGAACCAACTGCCGCTCGGTCCAGAGCCGGTATTGCTCCTCCTGTGCTTCGTCAATTCCTCCTATAACCAGGTATCGCTGGAAGGCATAAGACGCTGCATAGGCACTAGAGTGGAGTAAATCCGACAAAGGCGCATAGTGGCAATCATACTGCATATCCAAGCCCACACTTCGGAAAGTGTCTGCTATACTCAGGTAATTCCAAGAGTGTGGATTCTGTCTATAGGCACCGTCTGGCTCGACCTGGTCCTTACACAATTTCTCACGCAACGCGCAAAACTTCTCCTTATTTGCCTCCAATTGCCGAACCGCTGCAGGTGTCTCGAAGTCTGAGCGAATGTTGTGCTTTTTGAGTCGCCGGAAAAATCTCAGACGAGCCGCTGCATCACTGAGCAGGTATAACTCGGCGATGCGCTCAGCGCGCTCGTCCTGAGCATCTATGTAGCCTAGGACAGCAGCATCTTCAAAGAGAGTCCGAATGAGGGGAGCTGCCGCCTCCCAGTATCCCTCATCAAGCAGAGATATCGCCGCCCGTGCGAAGTTTCGAGAGCGCGCGAATACCGCCGCTGCCGCTGCCCAGCGATGGAAGCAATTCTCGTCTACTCGCGCCTTTGGGATGAGGCTGTTCTTTATTACCTCGCCCACTTCTGAATGGAGGCTGAGGATTTCACCGCGGGCCGCGTGCGGGCTATTCGCCATATGTCCAGGCTCCCTTGGGAATAATCCGCGCGTAGGCTATGTCAGAAACACGAACATCCCTCAGAGTTACCTCAAAGGGAAGTGTCGCCCCCTCTGAGGGTATGCCATATAGGTTAATAGTACCGAATCCCAGCATCCTGTCGTAGTTATCGAAAGCAATTAGCGACAATTCAACACGGACCGGTTTAGAGGTGGACTTGAAAACAGGAGTACTTAACTCCCCGAGAACCTTCACCCACGTGGATGAGTATGACTTGAACGTGAGACTCCGCACTGCGTAATAGTCACCTATGGCGACCCAGTTGCGCGTGTTCTCTGCAGTAAGTCTTGCGACCGTAGGGGGAGTCAACTTGGGAACGGGCCCGTGGGGGGGTGACCCCGGGAGCTCCGTCATCGGCAGTGGATCGTAGAGATCAAAGCCCAGCTCCCGAAGAGCTTCCAAGGGGATCCCCAATTTCTTGCATTCCTGCCGAGATATAATGGTATCCTGGGCGGTATACAGGGAATGCCATTGCCCATCTCTCTGACCGTAGATGGCCCCAGCCCAACAAAGGAAGCATGGTTCACCGTAGTCGGGATCCTCTTCGGTAAGCCACGGTTCGCCCTCAGGATACCAGACAGCTATGTCCGAAGATTCAAAGTATTCGCCATCGTGGACTAACCGTCCGACTGTGAGTATCCAGTCAATGCCATATGTCCCACGTATCGGGCTCTCGAAGTCCGCGACAAACCTTGCCACTACGTCTGGCGGTGCCTGGTGAACAATGATAACTGCTTCTCGCCCTTCGTGTTCAATAGTGATATCCGGATACCAGATTTGGCCATCGTACACTACACTCGCTCCGAAGGCCTCCGCAATGAAGCGGATGGGGACACAAGCAATTCCTGAGAAGGCTTTGACTGGGATACCAATGTGAACCACTTCATCGTTGACGACCGCGGTCTTTTCGCCAATGCGCAGGCGAAGTGTCGTGCCATCATGGGTAATAACTATATGGCCATCAAAGTAACTGACCGCGGCACCCAGCCATTCGCAAAAGCCGCGCACAGGCACCAAAGCTGTACCATTTAGTTCGTACCCGTGCACGTTGCGAAGCAGTCCGTCCCGACCCAGCTTGACCTCTGCCACGGCATGGTGAGAAAGTACCAACATACACACAGCCACCATTGCCCAACATCCTACAATTTGGGTTCTGCGATTCATCGGCCTTCCTCCCTTGTTGCGTTGGCCTAGATCTCCAACCCCGGGCTTATTATTGCCTCCATGAACGTTGGTGGCGGCGCGTTTTCCACGATGACGCGCCGGCCCTGGACCCGCAGGCGGTCCTGGGCGTACCATTGGATCGCCTGAGGATATATCTTGTGCTCCTGGGCCAGGATGCGCGCAGCGAGGCTGTCGCCGTCGTCACCAGGCAGCACCGGCACCGCCGCCTGGATGATGATCGGCCCGGTATCAAACTCCGGCCAGGCAAAATGCACCGTGCACCCGGCGACCCCGACGCCGTAGTTGGCCGCATCGTCCTGCCCGTGCGTGCCTGGGAACGAGGGGAGCAGAGCCGGGTGGATATTGATGATCGCCTCCGCGTAGGTCGTCATAACCTCCGGCCCGACCCGGCGCATATAGCCGGCCAGGCAGACCAGGTCCACGTCATGCTCGGCCAGCAGCTCGACGTGGCGGCGGTCGGCGGCGGTATACTCAGCACTATCGTTCTTCCCCACCGCCACGTACACTCTTGCGACTTCGTGCGCGCGGGCCCGCTCCAGGGCATACGCATCCTCTTTGTCGCTGATGACCAGCGCCACGGTCGCGTCAATCGTATCTGCTTCGCAGGCCTCAATTATCGCTTGCAGGG